>NZ_JBASXK010000017.1:0-5658 GCF_049276915.1 Aestuariivita sp.
CGGTCATAACGTGCAGCCTTTGGGCCGATCAGACCGGAGCTTCGCGCAGGCCCAGTTGAGTGGCCGATGTGCGGACTTTTCAGACCATCTTTCTATTTAGCACAACTGGTGCTTTCGGTCCGATGCAGCCATTAAACAGACACAGAGAAGTTGCGGCGCGGCTCGTCATTCCTACCGCTAATCACCAACTAAATGACGTTATGCTATAAAACGCAGCTAAAAATTTTACCTCTGCTCTCTCCTCAGGACAGCACTCTGCCTTCCTTGGCATCCAAACGCATCACAAGGATCAGGGGGTGCAACTATTTTCATGGCCAGATGTTGCCGCGAAATGTCAGCAAGGTTGGCGATCGAGAAAAATAAACCAAAAAGCAGTCAGGGTCGCTCGAGGATGTAGTCCGGCTGGATTCCGGACGCTTTGGTCGGGCCAATGACATCGTGACCTGCGAAAAAACCGTATCCGGAGATCAGCGCTGTTCTGAGGCCTGCCGCCTGCCCACCAAGAATATCTGTATGAAGACTGTCACCGACCATGACGGTGCGGTCCGGGTCAAAGCTGCCCAATCTTGCAAATACCAGATCAAAAATGTTCTTGAAGGGTTTGCCAAAAAAGCGCGGTTCAACGCCTGTAGCATCGCCAAGTCGGTGCGCAAAGCTGCCGGGTTCAGTCGAAAACCCTTTTTCGCGGGGGGCCACGATATCTGGATTGCCGACGAGGACAGGGCGCGGGTTTCTTATGAGCGAGGCCGCAAGCAGTGCCTGTCGCTGCTCGGTCCAGACGGCGCTTCCCATCAGGATGTACCCCTCCGCCGCGTCATAGGCTGAGGGGTCTTCCGCCAGATAGGTGATGTCGAGATGTTCGAGGTCTTCCCGCCCCAAGCTTTCAGTCGCCATAAGGCCCCACCGGGTCGCGGACATGTCGCCAAGCCCGGCGAGTGCTGCCTTGCGGCTTGTTATCACGTCGTCCGGATCGAAATCATACCCAAGGCGCGCGTACTTTCGCATCAGATTGGAATGCGGAAACCCGGCGGCATTGGATACCACGATCACACGCTTGCCCGCCTTTTGCAGCCCTGCGACGCGCTCCGGCACGCCGGGAATGGCGGTCTCACCGATGTTCAGCACGCCAAAGGCATCGAGCAGAAACACGTCCATCTCATCTGCGATGGCATCCATGTTAGGACGCCTCACGCATGCAGCGGGGCGCGTGACGGCGGGAAGCCGATGGCGCACGCGCTCATAGGTCGCAAAGGCTTCTTCCATCTTCAAATGATTGCGCCCCGCACCTTGGCGGACACCCACTCCGAGATGACAACTGCGGCGAGGATCACCAGCAAGATGAGCGACACTTGCGGCCATGCCAACACGTTGAGCGAGGACGAAAGCTGCAACCCGATGCCGCCCGCGCCCACGAGGCCGAGGACGGTGCTTTCGCGGATGTTGATGTCCCAGCGGAACACGGCGATACCAGCGAATGCGGGCAGGATTTGCGGCACGATGCCATAGGCCATCACCTGCCAGCGCGACGCGCCCGTGGCGGTGATCGCCTCGACTTGGGTCTCGTCGATTTCTTCGATGGCCTCGTACAACAGCTTGGCGCAGAACCCGATCGAACGGATCGCAATGGCGATGACTCCGGCAAAGACCCCCGGGCCGATAATGGCGATCAGCAGCAACGCCCAGATGAGCGAGTTGATCGATCTGGTTGAGACGATGATCAGAAGGGCAATGGGGCGGATGAAAAATTTGGACGGTGTCGTATTGCTCGCGGCCAGAAAGGCGACCGGCACGGCGAGGATCAGTGCAAAAATTGTGCCCAGCGTCGCGATGTTGAGGGTGTCCCAGATCGGCTTGCCCAATTGGGTGATGTATTCCCATCGGGGCGGTGTCGCGCGGGTCCAGATGTCATTCGCAATACGCGGCGCATCCCAGACGAAAAACCACGTTGTCGCCTCGGAAATCTGCTGCCAGCAATAGGCAAATATCGCCACGCCGATCAGCCACATGACCCAATGCCCAAGGCTCTCGCGGCTGGTGCGCCGTTGCCAAGCCTGTTGTCCTTTCAGATCCTTGACCGGCATTATTGCACCCTCTCGCGGATGATGCCGGATATGTATTCAAGCGCCATCACGATCAGGATGATCATCAACAGGATCGCCGCTGCGGTGTCGTATTCGTAGCGGTCGAACGCTGTGTTCAGGGTCGCGCCGATGCCGCCTGCACCCACGAGGCCCAAAATGGCGCTTTCTCGAAAGTTGATGTCCACACGGTATATCGACAGACCAATAAGCCGCGGCATGACCTGTGGCTGCACACCGTAATTGATCCATTGCGTCCACTTGGCCCCAGAGGCCTTGATCGCCTCTGCCTGAACACGGTCCATGCTTTCGATATCTTCGGCAAGCAGTTTGGACAAAAAGCCGATGGTCGCAAAACTGAGTGTCAGGAACCCGGCGAGTGGGCCAAACCCAAAGATCGCCACGAGCAGAATGGCCACGATGATCTCTTGCAATGCACGGCTGACCGCGATGATCGCGCGGCAGATCAGGTAGATCGGTAAAGGGGCGATGTTGCGCGCCGCCCCCAGTGCAATCGGGATCGAAATGATGATGCCCACGACAGACGAGGCGACGGTCATAATAATGCTCTCGATCATGCCTTCCCAGATGTCGCTTGAGCGGGACGTGAAATCAGGGCTTGTGAAGGCGAGGACAAATTGCTTGCCGCGTTCCAACCCCTCGTAGACCCTTGCCCAGTTGACGTCGATGGTCATGTAGGCGGCGACCAGATAGGCCGCAAATCCAAGGATCAAAGCCCACCGCAACCATGCGCGCTGCACGAAGGGTGGCTTTTTCCACGGCTTGCCGATGCGTGTGTCCAGCGCGCTCATTCCGCGGCCTCGCTGTCGTCATCGACCTTTTCAATCGTCGCTTCCCAGTCTTCTTCGCCGTAGATGTTGGTCAGCACGTCGGGCGTCAGACCTTCGGGCAGGCCATCAAATTCAATAGCCCCAAAACGCAGGCCGATCACCCGTTGGACGAACATCTGCGCAAGTGCCACGTCGTGGATGTTGATAATCGCTGCCAAGCCACGCTCTTTACACAGCTCACAGATCAACCGCATGATTTGACGGGACGTCTTGGGGTCAAGCGAGGCGGTTGGCTCGTCCACGAGCAACAACGCCGGGTCTTGGATAAGGGCGCGGCAGATGCCGACCCGCTGACGCTGTCCACCTGACAATTCGTCCGCGCGCTTGTCTGCCATATGCGCAAGCCCAACGCGGTCCAACAAGCGAAACGCTTCGTCCACGTCCGATTGCGGAAACCTGCGCAGAAAGCTGCGCCAGAACCCGACATAACCCAAGCGACCGGACAGCACGTTTTCCATCACCGTCAGACGTTCAACCAGCGCATATTCCTGAAAGATCATGCCCATACGCCGCCGTTCGCGCCGCAACGCACCAGAAGACAGTCCAGTCAGCTCGACATCACCCAGATAAACGTTGCCTGACGTCGGCTCGACTAACCGGTTGATGCAGCGGATAAGCGTGGACTTACCGGCCCCAGATGGCCCAATCAGGGCCAGAACCTGACCCTCGGGCACGTCCAAATCGACCGCCTTCAAGGCCTGATCGCCTGTCTTATATGTCTTCACAAGCTTCTCAAGCCGCAGCATGAAAGCCTCCCCGCCCCAGTTTTTCTAATTGGAAAGGGCGGACCAAAAGGCCCGCCCGATCAGAGTTTATTCGCAAGCGTAGCTGACGCCGTTTGCAGCATCGATCTTGCGGATCACGTCCCAGAATTCCTGATAGGTCATCGGCAGGAACTGGCCTTCATTCGACTTTTCGAACTCGGCTTGCAGCGATGTGCCTTCCCATTCAAAGTTGAAGAACGCGTTGCGAATGCTTTCTTTCAACTCAGGCGTCAGGTTGTGCGCTGTTCCAAAGCCTGTTGTCGGGAAGGTTTGCGATTTGTAGATCGTCACAACCTGATCTTCGGTGATAACATCGCGGCTGAGCATCCGTGCCTTCACCGAGTTGGCGATAGACGCCGCCATATAGTCCTTGTTGGCCACACCGAGGATAGAGTTGTCGTGCTTGCCCGAATAGACCGGTTCAAAGTCCCGCTCGGGCAGCATGTCAAAATCGCCCTTCAGGATCGCGGATGGTGCTTTGAAGCCCGAATTCGACGTGGGCGAGGTGAAGGCGAGTTGCTTGCCCTTGATGTCCTCGACCTTTTCGATGCCCGATCCAGGATAGGTGATGATCTCCATTTCATATCCAAAATTACCGTCTTTCGAGGCCATGATGGTGAACGGGTTAAAGCCCGCACAGTTCACCGCCAGCGGGTTCGACCCGGTGTTGAAGCCCGCAATGTGCAGACGTCCCGAGCGCATCGCTTCGATTTGAGCTGCGTTGTTTTGCACGGGGAAGAACACGACCGATTTGCCGGTTTCCGCTTCGAGGTGGGTCAGAAAATCAGACCACGCTTCCTTGTAAACCGCCGGATCTTCGACCGGGGTATAGGCAAAGATCAGAGTATCCGGATCAACCAGATCAGCCGGATCGGTTGGCGTGTCCGCAATCAGATCGCCGTCAACGTCACAAAAGCGCGTGTCCAGATCGCCGCGCGGACAATCCTGCGCCGCCACCGGACCCGCCAGTGACAGGGCAACAGCCATAGCTGCGCCAGACAAAAGTGTATTCATTAGTTTCATGTAAGTGTCCTCCCAGATGCCAGAGGCTAACCGGAACAGACAAATTTACAAGCCGGATTCATGACCTTGTTTCAACTGACGGCAATGCCGTGCGCCGCCCAACTGGAAAACCGGTCACGGCTCGGCAGATCGGGCAAAGCCGCGTTTAGGTATCCTTCGGAAAACAGACGAAACGGGATGTCGGCGTTGCGGGCAGTATTGTAGTCGATGGCGCTGTCCCCGACATACAGGACCTGTGCCGGGCGGACGCCAAGCAGATCACAACATCTCAAGAGCGAGTCTGGGTCCGGCTTTTTGGGCTGGCCCGGCATAGCTCCCTCGATCACCTCGAAAAATCGGCTGAGGTCCAAGAGATCACAAATTTGCCGCGCAGGCCCCGCAGGCTTGTTTGTGCATATGCCTAGCGGGACACCCGCCGCACAAAAACCCTTGAGGGCTGCAACCACGCCCGGATAGGGCCGCGTCAGCGTCGTCATATCCGCCGCGTATGCTTCCAAAAACAGGGCGTGAGCAGTTTGCTGGCTCTCAACGTCACAGCCACCGGTCGCGGTGAGGCAGCGTTCAACTAGCACCTCAACACCATTCCCGATGAATGAGATGATTGTCGGCAGATCAAGCGTGTCTCTGCCAATACCCACAAGCATGACATTTGCAGCTGCATGCAGATCCGGCGCGCTATGAATCAGCGTGCCGTCCAAATCGAACACAATTGCTTTAGGGTCTTTCATTTCAAAGTCACGACCTAGTGGAATTTGTCTACACAATGGAGCACTTCCACGCTGCGGGCCATACTTCACCGGCTTTTCACGCCACAAATCTGAGCGGCCATAGCGTCGCAGCAAGTCAGTTTACTCTTTGACCTAAGCAACATCTCAGCGAATGGCAGCAATAGGTTTTCTTCGGTCATTGGTCGGCGAAGCAGCAACGAGCATTCTGGGCTCT
>NZ_JBASXK010000018.1:0-9687 GCF_049276915.1 Aestuariivita sp.
GCTATGGGAAGCGGATGTACAACATCACCGCCAGGCGGATGATGTCTGAGCTGCTGCGAAAGCCCTTGAACGCGTTTGGTTTGCTCATCCTAAGACGCTACGAACCCGCCCTACCCCGCTCAATGCAATTCTTTCTGACAAAACCCCGCCACATTGAGCTGCTCCCCGAAAATCGGACAGTGACGCAAGCTACGATCTGACGTCTGCTGGTCTCCAAGAACGAGGAGATCAGAACATGAAGAAACGCAGGAACAATGACGCGGTGTTCAAAGCTCGCGTGGCGCTGGAGGCCGTGAAGGGCGAGCGCACGGTGTCGGAGCTGGCCGCCGAATGGCGTGCATCCTACGATGATCCATCAGTGGAAGAAGGCTCTTCTGGAGGGCGCGGCTGACATCTTTGAGCGTGGTGGCAAGAGAGCGCCCGAGATCGACGAGGACACGGTGCGGTCGCTGCATGCAAAGATCGGGGAGCTGGCTGTGGCCAACGATTTTTTGTCCAGAAAGCTCAAGCCCTGGACCGGCAAGTGAGGCGCGGGATGATCGAGAAGAACCACCCGAGCCTGTCGGTCGGGGCGCAATGCCGCCTGCTGTCGATCGCACGGTCATCGTTCTACTACGTACTGATGGGCGAGACGGCGATGAACCTCGACCTCATGGTGGTGATCGACAAGCAGTTCCTCGAAACGCCGTTTTACGGCGTCCAGCAGATGACGTGGCACCTGCGGAACGAGGGGTATGTTGTGAACTACAAGCGCATTCGTCGACTGATGCGGCTCATGCGCTTGATGCCGATTTACCAGTCGCCCGATACCAGCAGGCCCGCGAAGGGGCACAAGACCTACCCTTATCTGCTCGGCGGTCTGCGTGTGGAGCGGCCCAATCAGGTCTGGTGTGCCGACATCACCTACATCCCGATGCGCCGCGGATTCCTCTATCTGGACGCCATCATGGACTGGTATACCCGTAAGGTGTTCGATGGGCTTTCGCGGCCCCACTGGGGCCACGGTCCCATCTCACCCTGGCGGATATCGAACACGCTGGAAGCCGACTTCTGCGTGGAGGCTTTGAACGAGGCGATCCACAAGTTCGGCCCGCCCGAGATCATGAACACTGATCAGGGGGCGCAGTTCACATCATTCGCCTGGACCGACCGGCTGAAACGGGTCGGCAGCCGGATCTCGATGGACGGCAAAGGGCGCTGCATCGACAACATCTTCATCGAACGCCTCTGGCGGTCCCTGAAATATGAGTGCGTCTATCTGCACGTTTGGGAGACCGGCTCTCAGGCCAAGGCTGGCGTCAGTCGCTGGATCACCTTCTACAACCACCAGCGGCCCCACGCCGCCCATGGCGGGCAGCCGCCCGCCGTAGTCTACTTCAACCAGATCGAAACCGACCAGCAGGGGCAGAGAGTAGCTTAAATCATCCCGGAAACTGTCCAAGAGATGGGGAGTAGCTCATTCCATGCGTAGGAATGGAAGTAAGCACTATGGCATCAGTTCGCTAAGACAGCGCGATAAGCAATATTTTATTATTGTTGACATTACGAATATTTTCAATCCAATCTTTCGGTGGAGTCGGAGAAACTTGATGCTGCAAATCGTCATAATTGGTGGAGGCTTCACCGGGACAGCGGCGGCAATTCGCCTGTGCGACAGCGCGCCAGTCAAGATGCAGATCACGATCATCGAACCCCGTGACACGCTGGGCGGAGGGCTTGCCTATGGGGGCGATGACCCGGACCACCGAGTCAATGGCACGCATGAACTTCTGGTGCTCTTTCCGGACGATATCGGGCATTTCGCACGGTGGTACACGAGCTCAGGCACCGCAGATCGGGACCCGCAGGCGCGCGCCGAAACCGGCGTGTTCTATGTGCGCCGCTCCGATGTGCGGCGCTATCTGAACGAGATCTTGCAGCAGACGCTTGCTAGAAATGCCCACGGGTCCAGTGTTCATCATGTCCGGGATCGCGCGGTTGGTGCGTGGCGCGTGGATGGCAGGTTGCAGATCGAACTGGCTTCGGGAGGCCACGTCGCGTCGGACCTCACCATCCTTGCCTTCGGCGGACAGCGCCCCGTGCCGCCGGGGACGATCTCCACCTGCGCGAGCACGCATCCCGGCTATATCGGCGATCCGTTCGATGCCGAGGCTCTGTCGGCGATTGCTCCGGGCAACAGGGTCCTTCTCATCGGGACAGGCTTGACGGCAGCAGATGTCGTGGCGAGTTTGTCGCGCCAGAAGCACGAAGGCCAGATCGTTGCAATATCGCGCCGCGGCCTGTTGCCCGAGCCTCAAGGCGCAGCGCCGGATGTGGCCGCGCTCCTGCAGCGCCTGTCCCGCCCGATGCCGCGTTTCATCGAGCGCCATGGCAAGGGGTTGTCCTTGCGCGCCGCCATGCGCGCCCTGCGTCAGGACATGACGGCGGCCATCGCCGAGGGACGCGATGTGAAGGCCGCATTCGATGAGGCCCGCGATGCCTCGGGATGGCTTTGGCCCGGTTTCACCGACACCGAGAAACAGCGTTTCCTGCGTCACCTGAAACCATGGTACGATGTCAATCGCTACAGGATGGTGCCACAGACCGGCGACACGCTTGCACAAATGCAGGCCTCGGGACAACTTGCGTTCCGCGTGGCCCGCCTTGTCGGGCTCACAGGACAGGGCAACCGCCTCGAGGCCCGGCTGGCGGGGCGCAGCGGAGAAATGAGCCCCGAAGCCTTTGACACGGTCATCAATTGCACCGGTCCCAAGACCCTGACGGATGATCCGTTGGTCGGTGCCTTGGGCGATCTCGGACTGGTCCGGCGCGACAGTCTCGGGCTTGGCTTTGACGTCGATGACACCTGCCGTGTTCTGGACGCGGGCGGCCACGCGCAGGACGATCTGTGGGCCTTCGGTCTGCTGACACGCGGACGGTTCGGCGACATGACCGCCATACCGCAGATTGCCTTCCGGATCGAACGCAGCCTCCCGGCGCTGGTCGAGGCCGTGACGCGCCGCGACACCCGCGCGGCCAGTGAGGCCATGTGATGCAAGCGGCGCGCACCCCCCCGAATGCGGAGCCGTCGCCTTTGGCCGGATCAGCAGGTTGGACAGGTGAGGCAAGCACGCATGGCTGAAGGATCGCGCCAGAATGCCGTTCTCGGCATAGGCTTCGTGCTGATCTATCAGACCGCGGTGGTCGCCGCGGTGCAAACGGCCCCGGTGCTCGCCCCGTTCGCGGCGGCTGGCCTTGGCCTTGATGCCGATCTCATCGGGCTCTTCACCGCGACGATCTTTGCCACCGCGCTCATCTCGTCAACCGGCACGGCGGGCATCGTTGCCAGATTGGGATCGTTCAACGGCGCATCTGCGTCACTGGCGGTGGTAGCGCTAGGAGCCCTCGCGCTGGCGCTCGCACAAGGGCCGGGTCTGGTCATTCTCGGGGCCGTGCTCATCGGCATCGGTTATGGGCCGGTGAACCCCATCGGGTCACGGCTGCTCAATCGCATCGCTGTCGGACGCCACCGGAACCTCGTTTTCTCGTTCAAACAGTCCAGCGTTGCAATCGGCGGCGCGGCGGCGGGTTTCATCCTGCCGATTATCGTGCTGATGTCGGATTGGCGCAAGGCCGCGATTGCCACCATGGCCCTTGCAATCATGATCGCCTTGCTGTCGCCTCTCATAGCCAAAAGGCTCGGTCAGGATGGGATTGCGGATGCATCCATCCGGTTCAAGCTGCCCTTTGCACCGGCTCGCGCGGTCCTCGCGGATCCGCTGCAACGCGGGCTTGCAATCGGGGTCTTTGCCTTCTCGATGGCACAGTTCGGGTTCATGTCGATCTACATCGCGATGATCTGGCGTGAAACGGATCTGCCGCCCGAAGGCGCTGCCGTCATGCTCTCGCTGGCGATGACAGCGAGCATTCTTGGCCGGCTCTACTGGGGTTGGCGCGCCGATACCGGGCGTCCTAGACATGTTTTGTCCTGGCTTGCCTGGTCGGGCGTGGGGTTGCTGGTCCTGCTGCTCTTCATCGGACCATCATGGCCGTGGATCCTCATCGCGTTGGTCAGTGCCGCGCTTGGGTTCGGGCCGATGGGTTGGAGCGGCGTGTTGCTTGCCGAGGTCGCACGTGCCGGGGAAGCGCATGGCGGTTCGGCCGGCGTTCTGACCGCCACCGCAGGCTCCATGGTCTTCGCCTATCTCGGCGGCCTGTTCGGCCCTGCCTTGCTCAGCGCCTCGGTGCTGGTTGCCGGGAGCTACATGCCGGGCATCATCTGCCTGATCCTTGCATTTGCTGTCTGCGCGGTCGTCGTCGTGCAGGGAACCGAGTCATATGAGAAGGACCTGACACCATGAGCCAGAAGACCTTGATCGTCACGGGCGCATCGGGTGGCATCGGCGCCGCGACCGCCCTGCTTGCCGCCTCGAAAGGTTGGGCAGTCGCCGTGCATTACCGATCCGGCGCCGAAGGGGCGGAGCAAGTCGTCTTGCAGATCCGCGCGGCAGGCGGGACGGCAGAGTCCTTTCGGGCCGACATGGGCGAGGAAACCGAGGTCACCGAGATGTTCGGGGCAGTGGACAAGGCGCTTCCGCCCCTTGGCGGCCTTGTCAACAACGCGGCCCGCGTCGCGGATCGCGCCATGCGCCTCGACGAGATGGACAGCGCCGAGATCAACGGGCTGTTGCGCGTCAACGTCACCGGCGCGATGGTCGCGGCCCGTGAAGCGGCCGCACGGCTGTCCACGGCGAAGGGCGGGCCCGGCGGGACGATCGTCAATGTCTCGTCACTCGCCGCCGTTCACGGTGCGCCGAAACTCTATGTTCACTACGCTGCCTCGAAAGCCGCGCTCGATGCCTTCACACATGGCTTCGCGCTCGAAGTGGCCCGCGAGGGCATCCGCGTCATGTCGGTGCGCCCCGGCCTGATCGACACGCCGATCCATGCCCGCGCGGGCATGGCCAACCGGATCGAGAAGGTCGGCCCCCGGATGCCGATGGGGCGCGCGGGTACTGCAGGCGAGGTCGCGCAGGCAATCGTCTGGCTGCTGTCGGACGACGCCTCCTACACCACCGGCACGACGCTCGATGTCGGCGGAGGCGCCTGACCTCCGCCCTTCGCTCACGACCGCGCGAAGATGCGCGGCCCAAACCCCTGCTGATGGGGCATCAACTCCAGTTCGGTGACATCGACATGTGCAGGCATCGCTGCGGTGAAGAACACCGCCTCGGCAATATCCTCGGCTGTCATAGGCTGATACCCTTCATAGGCCCGGGCCGCGCGCGCCTTGTCGCCTTGCCAGCGGACCAGCGAAAATTCCGTCTCGGCCGCCCCCGGCGCAACATAGCTGACGCGGACCGGCGTGCCGATCAGATCGCTCTTGAGCGCCTTGGAAAACTGCAGGACGAAGGATTTGGTGGCGCTGTACACCGCATTGGTCGGCGCGACGGCCCGGCCCGCAACCGAGCCAATATTGATGATCTGGCCCCGACCCCGGGCTAGCATCCCGGGCAAGGCGTGATGGGTCAGGTGCAGAAGGCCCCGTATATTGACATTGACCATGTCGTCCCAGTCCGACAGGGCCGCATCCTGCGCGGCGCCCCGATCCGTGCCGAACCCGGCATTATTGACCAGCAAGGTGAGATCGTGGAACTCCTCGGGCAGCGTGTCCATTTCCCGGGCGATGGCGCTCACGTCCCCGACATCAAGAGCAAGCGGCAAGAGACGCACGCCAAGCTCTTCTTTAAGAGCGGCGAGCCGGTCTTGACGACGTCCAACAGCCACAACGCGCGCGCCAGCGGCATGGAATTTGCGGGCTATCGCCAGTCCGAATCCTGCCGTTGCGCCGGTGACCATCACGGTATCGCTTTGAAAATCCGTGCGTAGCATTCTTTCAACTCCTGTTGGGACAAAGAATAGTTGACGCAAGGATTTTAACAATGTCAACATTCGTCATTAGTTCGATTCTGCACTCTTGATGCAGGATTGGACCTAAACAGTCCAAAACCGGACGTAGGGAGGAAACATGTCAGAGATTATCATCAACTCACTGCAGCGCATCCGTGTCGCCACCGCTTTGGGACTCGGTCTGGTGGTCGGAGCCCTATCGGCACCCAACATGGCGACCGCCGAGATCGTAGCGCGTCTTAGCTATCATTGGGCACCTAAACACCACAGCGCTATCTACAGCCAGGAATTTGCAGATCGGGTGAATGCGAGAGGAGAAGGCAAGATCCGGATCGAAACCTTTCCGTCAGGTCAGCTCTTCGGGATTCGTGAAATCATGGGCGCGTTGACCGCAGGCTCTGTCCAACTCGGCGGCGTGGTCGGGACGGTCAGTTTTCCACCGGTCAACCGCAACTACAACGTCGAAGCTCTTCCGGGCGTGTTCCAGGATTTCGATCATCTTCGCAAGTTCTTCCGCGAAACCGAGACAGGCCAAGCCATCTGGGATGACGTGCTGACCCGGACACGCACGAAATTCCTCGCCTACAACCCCACCGGACCGTTCATGTCGTTCACGGCGCAACGCCCGCTGACCTCTCCGGAAGCCTATAAGGGGCTCAAGGCGCGGTATCTGAGCGGCGTGGAGCGGCCCCGCTGGACAGCGCTCGGCGCCGATGCGGTCTCGATGCCGACCGGCGAGGTTTACACCGCGCTTCAGAACGGGATGATCGACACCTTTGCGACCGTGCCGTCGGCCATCAAGGCCTATAGCTGGTGGGATCACATCAAATATGCGGAACTTCCCCACCAGTTCTACGCGGATTCCTTCATCCTCGCCAACCAGGCGTGGTTTGACGGGCTCCCCGAGGACGTGCAGCAATTGCTGATCGAGGTCGGCGAGGAGATCTCGGCGGAATCGACAGCGTCGATCATGTCCTTCTCCGACGAGGTACTCGAGGAATTCGTCGCCCGGGGCGGTCAGGTCGATACCCTGAGCGAAGAGGCACAGGCAGAGTTCGAGCGCATCAACCGGGAAGAAGTCTTCCCCGGCCTGAGCGAAATGATCGATGCCGACGTGCTCGAAGCCGTCATGGAATATTCTCGCCAATAGACAGAAAAACTCGAGGCTGTTCCGCCACGCGCGGAGCAGCCTTCGGACGTATATGCTGTTTGGGGGGAAACACATGAGATCTGTGCTGCGCGCTCTTCACGGAGTGAACAATGTTCTTGAAACGGTAATCAAGGTTCTGGCCGGGCTGTTGGTCGCTTTCATGGTGGTTACGGTCTTTGGCGGAGCCGTCACCCGATACATTACCGGGATCGGCTACAACGTGGTGATGGAACTGCCTCCAATGCTGATGCCATGGCTGGTCTTTCCCGTTGCAGGTATCCTGATGCGCGGCGGATCGCATATCGCAGTCGATTTCCTGCCCGAACGCTTGTCTCCCAAACCGGCCCGCGCGCTGCGCGCCCTCGTCTCCGCCATCGCGGTCCTGGCCGGTATCACCTTCTGTTTCGCGGGCTACGAGGCCACAGCCCTGTTCAAGCTTGTCGGGCAGAAGACCGAGATGGAATGGGCCTTCCCGATCTGGTGGTTGTACCTGTCCTTCCCGGTCGGGTTCGCCATTCTCACCAGCTTCGCGCTGGAGAACCTTCTCAACGCGCTGCTCGGTGATCCCGGAGCAGAGGCGCCTGAAAAAGATTACGAGCAGGCAGGAGCATAATCCATGGTACCCGTCGTCGTCGGAATTTCGCTTGTTCTGCTGTTTCTGTCGCTCCCGATCTTTCTCGTGTTCGGTATCGGCTCAAGCGCGGTCGCCACGCAGGGCCTGAACCTGCCATGGTCCACCCTGATCCAGGTGGCGTTTGGCGCGGTGACCAAACAGGTCCTGCTGGCCATTCCCCTGTTCGTCTTTGCCGGGCTTGTCATGCTGCGCTCGGGCGTCGCCCGGCGGCTGGTCGATTTCGCAATGACCCTTGTGGGCCACTGGCCCGGAGGGCTCGGGGTCGCGATGGTTCTGACCATGGGCTTTTTCGCTGCGTTCTGCGGCTCCATTCTCGCCGCGATCACGGCCGTCGGGTCGATCATGATGCCGCAAATGCTGCGCAAGGGCTATTCCGCGCCCTTCACCGTGGCGCTCGCGGCGGCGGCGGGCCTGCTCGAAGCCCTGATCCCGCCGTCGAACGCCGCGATCATTTACTCGGCGCTGACCGGCGTTCCTGTCTCCGACAGCTTTGCAGCCGGTGTCTTTCCGGGCCTGACGCTGCTTGTGATCCTCGTGATCGTGGTGATCGTGCGCTGCCGCGACATGGAGCGCGAAACGCGCGCCTCCACCTCCCAGCGGCTGAGAGCGTTCAACTCGGCCCTGCCGGGACTGCTGACGCCTGTCATCATCCTCGGCGGTATCTATAGCGGCTTGCTCACCCCGTCCGAAACCGCCGCTGTCGCGTCGGTCTGGGCGATTTTCCTCGGCTTCTTCATCCACCGCGAACTGACCTTCGCGGGGCTCTGGCAGTCGTTTCAGGGAACGGCGGTGACGACGGCGGTGATCTTTTCGATCATCGCGATGGCAACCTTCCTGTCGGTTGTGCTCACCTACACGCAAGCCCCGCAAAAGCTAACGGCCTTCTTCATCGAATATGGCATCACGCCGATCGTGTTCCTCTTCGTGGTCGGGGCGATCTGCCTGATCCTCGGGACCTTTATTGAGATTGTGCCGGTGTTCTACCTGACGGTGCCGGTCTTCATGGCGGTCGCGATAAGCCTCGATGTGCCGCTGACCCATCTCTACATCGTGTTCACTGCCTTTGCCGGTCTGGGGTTGCTGACCCCACCGGTCTGCGTGGGCCTCTACACGGCGGCCGGGGTCATAAGCCTCTCCGCTGATCGGGCCTTCGGCAATGCGATGCTGTTCGTCGGTGTTGGCATCCTCTACGCCATCCTGATGATCTTCACGCCGGGTCTGGCCACCTGGCTCCCCGAGGCGCTGCGATGACAGGCAGGCTTCGGCTTTCTGAGCCCGGGAACGGCGTTGTCACCGTCACCCTCGACCGCGCGCAGGCCCTGAACGCCTTCGATACCGCAATGGCCGAGGAGATGCTGGCGGTCTTCGGCACCACGCTCAGACGGCGTGACGATATCCGCGCCGTCGTTCTGACCGGCGCGGGAGAGCGCGCCTTCAGCGTGGGGGCCGATCTCAAGGAACGCGCCGGGATGTCGAATGACGACTGGCGCCGGCAGCATGCGCTGTTCCGCGATGCGTTCGAGAGCCTCTGGAGCTTTCCGTGGCCGGTCATCGCCGCCGTGCGTGGCTACGCGCTCGGGGGTGGCTGCGAGCTGGCGCTGGCGGCCGATTTCATCCATGCAGCCGAGAACGCGGTGTTCGGACTGCCCGAAATCACGCTTGGCATCATGCCCGGCGCGGGTGGCACGCAGCTTCTGCCGCGTGCGCTCGGACTGCGCCGCGCCAAGGAGCTGATCCTGACCGGGCAGAGGTTCTCCGCGCGCGACGCGCAGGAGTGGGGCCTCGTCAACGCGCTGCATCCGCCGGGCGAGGAGCTTGATGCGGCGCTCGCGGTCGCGCAGCAGATCGCGCGCAATGCCCCGCTCGCCGTGCAGGGCGCCAAACGGGCGATGGATGGCGGCGCGGATGCGCCGCTCAAGGTCGGCCTCGCCCTCGAGGTCTCCGTGCATCAACGCCTCTCGGCCAGCGAAGACAGGGCCGAGGGCGTGCTTGCCTTCAACGAGAAAAGGACACC
>NZ_JBASXK010000019.1:0-8661 GCF_049276915.1 Aestuariivita sp.
ACTCATGATCAGGCTGTCTCGCCCTGACCAGCGGCGCAGATGCGGCAGGCCTGCACAGGCGGCAAAGGCACGGGTGCGCAGAATGGCGTTGTGGCCCCAATAATTGCCCTCCTGCCCCGACCAGCGCGCCAGCCCCTCGGCCAGCGCCATGCCGTAAACCCCATTGGCAAACTGCTGGGCCCGCGCAAAGACCGATTGCGCCCCGATCAGATGCGGATAGCTCTGGATCAGGCCCGCTCCGGGATCGCGCGCCAAGGCATTGGCCAGCCGCGCAATGGCCTTGCCGGTCATCAGGCTGTCGGCATCCAGAACCAGCATGGCCGGATAATCACCGCCCCAGTTGCGCACCCAGTCGGCAATGTTTCCGACCTTGCGCTCGGTGTTTTCCGCCCGACGGCGATAAAACAGCGTCAGACCCGGTGACAGGGTTTCGCGCAAAGACAAAACCGCATCTTCCTCCTGCGCGGCGATGGCGTCATCCGTGGTGTCGGACAGGATGAAAAGATCATAGCCATGCACCCCGCCCTGATCGCGCAGCTCTTCCAGCATGGCGCTTGCATTGCCCAGAACATACCAGGGCACTTCGTTATGCACCGGCACCAACAGCGCCACCTTCAACGGTTTGGGGCGCGCCAGCCGCGTGACCGGATCCTTGCGGGACAAGGCGGCCATGCCTGACAGGACGGTAAACAGGGTCAGGCTTATCCAGAAAAAGTTAAATGAGATCAACGCCATCAGGATCGATTCTAGTGCGCTGAACCCATCGGCCTCGAACCAGCCCCACATCATCCAGATCAGGCCAATGGTGGCAAGGCTGGCCGGGCCAAAGGCCGCAATCCGCCAGGCGATCGCGCTTGGCGCAGCCATGGTTCCCGGCGCGTCCAGATCGCGGTAAGCCTGCGCCAGATCCTGCACGGGCATATCCAGCGGCGCTTTTGGCGGCATCAACGCGCTCATGCGGTCCACCGATACAGCCAGACTTCGGATGCCTGGACCCCGTCCTTGCGCAGCTGAGCGCGCAGTTCCACAAGTTCGGCCTCACCGGGATCGAAACGAAAACCCAGCCTCAGCCCGCCTGTCTCCGAGTTGCGCTCAAGGATACCGGCGCTGGTTTCAGCCTGATCGGACTGAACATGGATGCTCAGCGCCTCCAAACCGTCGTCAAACATCGGATGCGCCTCGAAATCCACCATTGCCAGATACCCGGGGTTGAACGCATCGCGCCCCATGCGCGTGTTGATCACGCGGGGCAAATCATTGGGCACAGGGGCGGCCTCGCCCCATGTCAGCCGATACGCCAGGTTCAGCTCACCGCCCGCGGGCACAGGCGAAGCAGGGCGCCAATAGGCAACGATATTGTCATAGATTTCCTTGTCGGTCGGAATCTCGACAAGGGTCACGGCACCCCTGCCCCAATCGCCCTTGGGTTCGACCCACAGACCGGGCCTGCGATGATAAAGCGCCTCGAAATCGGCGAAATGAGACTGCCTGCGCGCCCGCTGCATCAGCCCAAAACCACGCTGAGTGCTGTCGGCAAAGGCCGAAATCTGAAGGCGGCGCGGATTGGCCAGCGGCCGCCACAGCGTTTCACCAGCGCCATTCTGAATCAACAGCCCGTCGCTGTCATGAACTGCGGGGCGAAAATCATCAAACCGATGCCGGTTGGTTTCGTCGAACTTGAACATCGACGTCAAGGGGGCCAGCCCCGCATGGCTCAACTCCGAGCGCGCGAACAGCACCGCCTCCACATCCATCACGCAGCTGTCGCCGGGCGTGATGGTAAAGCGATAGGCCCCCGATACGCTGGGGCTGTCCATCAGCGCATGCAGCACGAAATGGCGTTGCTCAGGGGCCGGAGCCTCCAACCAGTACTCGATGAACTCGGGGAACTCTTCACCCATCGGATCGGCGGTTTTCAGGGCCAGACCACGGGCGGACAGACCATAGATCTGCCCCTTTCCGATGGCACGGAAATAGCTCGCACCCTGAAACACCGCGAATTCTTCCTTGATGCCGGGCTGGTCCATATCGGTGCGCAGCCGCAAGCCGGAATAGCCAAGCGAGTCATCAATCGTCAGCGGAGGAACTTTATCTGTCTTGTCAAACAGACTGTAATCAAAGGGAAATCTTTCGCTCTGACCCTCTTCGACGGTATTCACCTGCACCGGGCGCGGAAAATAGAGACCGGGGTGGAAAAAATCGACATTGTACGAGCGGTCGGTATCGGACCACAGCGCATCGGCATTGCGAAACCAGATCTTGCGATATTGATCATAGGTCAGGTTCACCCAATCCTCAGGCACGCTGGGGCGCGGCTCATATGCGCCCGCCGCAAGGGCGCGGGCCTTGTTGATCACGCTGGCATGGCCGAAGGCCTCCCCGGCCCACAGCGGCGTGACACGTGTCACCAGAGGAACAGCACCCAGACCCGCCAGAACTGCGCGGCGCGAGATCATGCGGCTTTCCTCCGCCAGGGGGATGATTTGAACCAACCCGCGCCATAGGCCACCGCCGTGATGATCGCAAAGCCGATCAGATTGCCCAGAGCCACGGTGATCACGTCCCGGCCCAGCTGATCGAAGGCAAAGCCGATCAGACGCGCCAGTGCCATGGAAAACACGAATACCGCCAGCGATTGCTGACCCACCTTGGTGATTAGCGTCAGCATCACCCGCCAGATCGCGGCCAAAGCCCCGGTTCCGGTCGCAATCAGACGTTCGCCCTGCGGCCCCACCGCCACCCAGGCCAGATAGGCCAGTGACAGGAAATGCACATAGCGCAGCAGGCCGAACTCGGTCTTGTCGCTCAATTCTCTTGTCAGACCCCAGACGGGCCGGATCACGGCACCCAGTTCAGGCCAGGCCGCATTGACCCACAAGAACACTTTCCATGAGCCGAACGGAGCCGAGAAAACGACAAATCCCAACGCCAGCCAGACCAGCACACGCGACACGGGCGGCGCACGCAGCCAGCCGCGCATCAAGGCAAACCCGGTGAAAAACAGCAACTGCCAGCCAAAGGGGTTGAAGTACCACTCCCGGTCCGACCACGGCTCTGCCGGCAGCGGCAGCGCGCCCATATTCGCCGCCAGCCACAGCGTCACCGACGCCGCCCCCGTCAGCCACAGGTTGATGCCCGCCAGCGCCATCAGAACCGGCATCATCGCAAGGATGACCAGATACATCGGCAGGATATCAAAGTAATTGGGCACATAGCTCAGCGTGAAGATCCCCACGATATTCGTGGCTGGATCGTTGAAGAAATGGCCAAGGTTGAGCGTATCGATATAGACCTTGTCGAAATCTCCATAGACATCCAGAGCGGCCAGATACATCGCGATGAAAAAGAACAGCGCAATATGCGCCCAATAGACCTGCCAGCAGCGAAACACGACACGCGCGGTCCCGATCCACCAGCCACCCCGCGCAAAGGATCCGCCAAAAGCAATCGCCGAGGCCATGCCCGAGCAAAACACGAAAATCTCGGTTGCATCGGAATAGCCAAAGCGCGCGGGTATCCAGCCGGTCCACATGTTGCCCGGGATATGCGCCACCAGAATGATGTACATGGCGATGCCGCGAAAGAAATCCAGCCGCGGGTCGCGCGCGATGACAGCAGCGGCAACCTTGGCCGACACGGGTTTTGCAAAATCCGAATGGGGAGTCGTTGTGGTCATGTCTTTACTTTTGGTTGTTCAAAGACCCAAGGGGCATCATTGTGCCGGGATCGGCTCGGGGCGTGCAGCACCGCGCGCGGCTGCGATCAGGTCGCGCCGGGCCATGCGTTCGGTGATGTCGTCTTTTGCATCCATCGCATCCGCCGCAAGCCGCGCCATCATCTTGGCGATGGCCTCATCGCGGCCGCCGCCGATCAGCGCCAGAAGGTAATGCAAATCGGCAAAGATCAGACAGCCATCTTCCGTGCGCGTTGCTGAAATCTCGGCCAGTTCCTCCCAGCGATCCCCGACATCGACGCCGTCCAGTTCCAGCCGGCTCAGCAAGGATGCGGCGTTCGAGATGTCGCGGTAATCGTCGGTATGTTCGGCGCGGATCTGCTGATCATAAAGATCCAGAACCACATCCACCTGCCCCAGATCCAGATGCATCAGCGCCTTGTGCCACCAGACGTGATAGCGAAAGTTGTTGCAATGGGCCCAGGCCGCCTCACGCCCGGTCAGCCAGTCAATTCCGCCCGCCGCATCCGCCGTCATGTCATAGACATGGGCCACCGCATGCAGCCCCCAGGCATCGTCCTTTGCGATCCACAAAGCCTGACGTCCTGCGATCTCGGCCTTTGCATAGGCACCGGTTTCCTCCAGCGCAAAGGCGTGACAGCCCAGCAGATATCCCCGTGCCTTGTGATCGGGTGCATAGGCCGGCATCACCGCCTCGATCGACCGGCGCATCCCTGCCCCATCGCCCAGAACAAAGCGGATCGCGTGGCTCAGCTTCATGGCCAGCGGATCGTCGGGATGATCGCGCAGCACCTCTTCAAGATGGCCGACGGACTGGGTCGGGTGCCCCTGAAGATAGGCCTCGAGGGCGGCGATGAATGTCTGCTCACGCGGGCTGATCTGCCCCTCCCGCGCGGCTTCTTGTGCGCAGGCCAGCGCCTCCCGAGCCGTTGCGTAAAGCTCCCGTCGCCCCAGCAGCAGATAGAACAAGCCCTTGACCGCCTGTCCCAAGGCAAACCGCGGCTCTGCGCTCAGCACCGCGCCAAGGTGAACGGGTGTATCCGCGCCATGTGCAAGAAACGCCAATTGAGTGCGATCCCAGGCGTCACGCGCAGCGGCTGTTTCCAATGTGGTGGTCTGACCAAAACAATCGTGACTCATGAAACTCTCCGATTCTGTACTGCGGGACAGGCCGCCCCTGTGTATCGATATCGGACGCGCGGGCTTGCGCGAATGGCCCCGGAGCCAGTGTCACGTCGAAGTGACTGTCTGTGTAAACCGTATGCCGGTTTGGTGATAAATCTTTCAAAAACTGGCGGTTTTCAGCCGGTTATGGGGAGATCCCTTGCCCAATCATTCGGCAAAGGGATCGGCGGCACTCAGCACTGTTTCAGTATCCGCGCCGAAATGTGGCGGTGTGCGGCGATAGGTGACCGGCGTTTGGGAAAACTTCAGCGGATTGCCGATCAGATGCAGCGGCTCTGCGCCCTCGCGGCTCATATCGACCTGCATTCCGCGCGCCCTGACCTGCTCGGATGCGAACAGCTCATCAAGCTGCTGCACCGGGCCGACGGGCACTTTGGCCGCCTCAAGGGCACTGACAACCTCTGCCGAAGACATCGCCGCCAGCGCGTTTTCCACATGCTCCAACAGCGCCACGCGATGCTCCAACCGTCCGGGGTTGGTCACGAAACGCGGATCTTCGGCGATATCGGCCAGACCTACAGCCACGCAAAACCGCTGAAACTGCGCATCATTTCCAACTGCGATGACGACATGGCCATCGGACGTGGCGAACATGTCATAAGGCACGATATTGGGATGTGCATTGCCGCGCCGTTTGGGCAGGTTTCCCGAGGTCAGGTAATTGACCCCCTCGTTGATCAGCCAGGCGATCTGGGCATCCACCAGCGCCAGTTCGACCCATTGGCCCTGCCCGGTCTGATCGCGGTGGCGCAAGGCCGCCAGCATGCCGACCGTGGCATACATCCCGCACATCACATCGGCGATCCCGACGCCGACTTTCATTGGCTGCCCGTCCGGTTCTCCGGTCAGCGACATGATCCCGCCAAAGCCCTGGGCCATCAGATCATATCCCGGCTTGCTCCGGTTCGGCCCGGTCTGACCAAATCCCGAGATCGAGCAGTAAACCAGCCCCGGCAGGGCATCCTTGAGGCTGGCATAGTCCAACCCGTATTTCGCCAGCCCGCCGGGTTTGAAATTCTCGATCAGGATATCGGCATGTTCGGCCAGCCTGCGGATGCTGGCCTGACCTTGCGCAGTGGTGATATCCACCGCGACCGATCGCTTGTTGCGGTTGGCGGCCATGTAATAGGCCGACAGATCCGTGGGTTGCCCGTTTTCGTCGCTGGCAAACGGAGGGCCCCATTGGCGCGTATCATCCCCTCCCGTCACCGGGTTCTCGATCTTGAGCACGGTCGCACCCAGATCGCCAAGCAATTGTGTTGCGGTGGGCCCTGCCAGAATCCGCGACAGATCCAGCACCTTGACCCCGGCCAGAGGCCCCTCAGATCCGCCCATCATATCCCTCTCGCTCGATTTCGGCCGCGATCACCGTGAAGGTGTCGGCCTGCAATGCCGCATCAAGTGCCGCGCGCAACTCCTCCCGGTTGGTGACCCGGTGGCCGTTGCCGCCAAAAGCACGCCCCATCGCGGCATAGTCATGGCGCGCGAAATCCACACCGCGATTGCTCATCTGGCGCTGGCGTTGTTTCAACTCGATCAGCGCCAGGCTGGCATCCACGAAGACCACGAAAATCACCGGCGTTCCCAGTTCCAGCGCGCTGGCCATCTCGCCTGCCACCATCAGGAACCCCGCATCCCCCGAGAAAGACACCACAGGCGCGCTGTCCTGTGCCAGTTTCAGCCCGATAGCCAGAGGCACCGCGCAGCCCATCGTACACAGCGCCGAGGACTGCACCAGCCCCTTGGGGCTGTCGCATTGCCACATCTGGCTCAGCAATATCCGATGGGCGCCGCTATCGGCGGTGGCTCGGGTGCCCTTGGGCAGCACGGCGCGCGCCTCGGCGATCACGGCGGCCGGACCCCAGGTGTCATCCTGCGGGAATGCCTCGGCCAATGCCGCCTTGAGCGATGCCACCTCATAGCCGGTCCAGGTCTCACCGCCGCGCAGGTCCTGCGCCAGAGCCTCAAGCGTCGCCCCGGTATCGGCCACGAAATTCAACCCCGCCTGATGCATGTAGTGATCGTTTGCCACAGCGGCGATATCAATCACGCGCTGGCGGTCGGGATCCCAGATCTCCTGCCAGCCCGGGCGCATCTCGATGGGATCATAGCCGATGCACAACACCAGATCGGCCTGTTGGATGAAGGGCACCAGATGCCGGTCGGCCAGCGGCGACAACCCTGCCCCGCCCAGGCACAGATCATGGGCCTCATTCACCACGCCCTTGGCCTTGTAGGTGGTCACGAAAGGAATGCTGAAATGCTCAAGAAAGGCCTGCAGCACACAGGCGGACCCATCGCGCAGCACATCCAGCCCGATGATCGCCACCGGACGTTCGGCTGCGGCCAGCCATTCGCGGGCCCGCGCCAGATCGGCACCCGAGGGGGCCACCGGGCTGGCCGGTTTCAACCGCCGTGCCACCGGCACCGCCGCCGGCGCATCCGCCACCGAGATCGGCACGTCGATATGCACCGGCCCCTGTCGCGCAGCCATGGCCAGCGAGACCGCCTTGTCCGCAATCGTATCCGCGCCCCCCGCCGTCAGGCGAAACGTGCCCTTGGTCAGCGGCGCGAACACCGCCTGATGATCCAGCACCTGATGGGTATAGACCAGCGCCTCATCCGCATCCACGCAGCCCGTCAGCACCATCAGCGGGACGCGATCCTGCAGGGCATTGGCCACCACGTTGACGCCGTTCATCGCACCGGGTCCCACGGTCGCGACCAGAATGGCAGGTGCGCCGTCCACATGATACACGCCCTCTGCCATGAAACCGGCGGCATTCTCGTGTTTGGCAAGATGAAAGGCGATCCCCGCCTTTTCCAGCGCATCGACCAGTGTCAGCACCTCGCCCCCCGGCATTCCGAACGCGTGGCGGCATCCCGCTTCATAAAGCCGTTGGGCAAGAATGTCGACGGCGCGAAGGGCGGTGCTCATGGGTGTGTCTCCGGGACAAAGGGTGTTACCCCTATCGCCTGCCCGGCGATGTCTCGCAAGATGGCTCACTCAGCCGTGATGATCACTTCACGGCCATGTCAGCAATCGCGGTGAATCTGTCATCAAGCTGTGCAGCCAGATCGCTCAGCGCGTCGCCGCCCTCGTCCATATAGGGCGCAAAGACGTGACTGGGCTCTTTCCACGCCAGCGTCGCCTGCCCGCCATCCCCTTCGGTGACATAGAACCGGATGGGCGCTTCGATCATCGCCGCGGTCGACAGGCCAAGGATCTTCACTGCGAAATCATTGTTGAACACACCGATCACCCGATTGCCGGGGATGGTGATGCCGCGCGCGGCGGCCGCCCCCGTTGGCCCGGCCTGCGTGACGACGCCCATCTTGTTGGCTGTGGTGGCGGCCAGAACATCCTCGACCAACTGGTCATAGGATTTGGTTGTCGCGATCACCACCCAGCCATCGCGCGGCGCAATGGTCTGGGCAGAGGCAAAGGTCGGGGCCAGAAGAAAAAGACAGGCAAGCATATATCTCATGCCTGCCTGTCTAAGGCCGATATCCGATCACCGGCAAATCACGTCACCGGGAGCGGCCCGGTGTTCAGAAGAACGCCTGCAGACCCGTCTGCGCCCGCCCCAGGATCAGCGCGTGCACATCATGGGTGCCTTCATAGGTGTTCACGGTCTCAAGGTTCACCATGTGGCGGATCACCTGGAATTCCAGGCTGATGCCATTGCCGCCATGCATGTCACGCGACATGCGCGCGATATCCAGAGCCTTGCCGCAGTTGTTGCGCTTGACGATCGAGATCATCTCGGGCGCGGCCTTGG
>NZ_JBASXK010000020.1:0-62881 GCF_049276915.1 Aestuariivita sp.
CAGCGAACAGGCCCAAATACGTGAGGCAGGTGTCGACACGTGCCTCACGAAACCCCTGCGCAAGGACGTGATACTGGAGCAGATCTCGCTGAATGAACCAGACGGGGTTTTGCCCCCGCTGCCGGGCGGCTGAAACTCTCGAGTGGTGGGCCTTACGACGCTGCCTTGAGCGCTGCAGCCTGCGGGCGAACAAACACCGGCTTGTCCTCTTGCGACAGATCCGGGCGGAACTCATACCCACCTATATCGAAATCCGACAGCGCAGCCGGATCGGTCAGGCGCCGCTGGACAATGAACCGCGCCATCGCCCCGCGGGCTTTCTTGGCAAAAAAGCTGACGATTTTCGGACCTTTGTCTTTCTCTTCCATGAACACGGGTGTGATCACGCGCAACTTGAGCGCATCAGGCTTGACCGCGCCAAAGTATTCCTGGCTTGCACAGTTCACCAGAACCTGCGCGCCCGTGGCAGCACCCTGCGCATTCAGCGCCTCTGCGATCTGATCGCCCCAATACTGATAGAGCGATGTGCCACGGCGAGTCTTGAGGCGGCTGCCCATTTCCAGACGATAGGGCTGGATCGCATCCAGCGGTCGCAGCACACCGTAAAGGCCCGACAGAATGCGCAGGTGGTCCTGCGCCCACATCATCTCATCGGTATCCAGCGATCCCGCCTCAAGCCCCTGATAGGTATCGCCGGCAAAGGCAAGCGCGGCAGGTCTCACGCCGTCGGCGGCCGGTTCCTCGGCAAAATCGCGGAAACGGTCGCGGTTCAGCTTGGCCAGATCGGGGCTGATATCCATCAGCTTCTGAAGATCTTCCAGAGTGAGATTGCGCGCGGTCTTGGCCAGGCGGATCGCATCCGCCTGAAAATCCGGTTGCGTCACGGATGTTTCGCGCTCGGCCCAATCCAGACGCTTGGCAGGTGATATGACGACCAGCATGTATTCCCCCTAGGTTCGATTGCCCGACACGATCTAGCTCGCCTCGCGCAGAACGTCCAGAAACGCCGCGCCGAAGCGCTCCGTGCGGCGTTCGCCAAGCAGCCGTTCAAGGCCCTGTTCATCGTCAGGTCGGATCTGCGCCACCTTGGCCAGCAAAGAGGCCGAGCAACTGAGCGGTTTGTCCACTCCTGTCTCACCTCGCGCCAGATCAGCCTGAACTTCGAGCAGGCGATCATAAAGCGAGCCCGCCTGACGCCCGGCCAGTTTTTGCCGCATCGGGTGCAGGGAGGGAGTGTCACCTGCAATCACCTCAAGGAACGTTCTGCCATAGCGGTCCAGCTTCTTGGCCCCGACCCCGCCGATCCGTGCCATATCGTCGATGGATTGCGGGCGCGTTTCCGCCATTTCGATCAGGGTGCGATCGGGAAAAATCACATAGGCGGGTACCTTGGCAGCCTCGGCCAGCGCGCGGCGCTTGGCCTTGAGCGCGGATAACAGTGGCGCGTCTTCTTCCGAGACCAGCATTTTGACGACGGGATGGCGCGTGGCTTTGGCGATGCTGTCGCGCCGCAGGGTGATATGCGCCTCGCCTTTCAGGATCGGACGGGCCGCCTCGGTCATCCGCAACGCGCCGTGACGCTCGGGATCGGGGCGGATCAGGTCATGGCCCATCATCTGCCGGAAGATCGCCTGCCACTGCCGGCGGTCATACTCCGTACCCACAGCAAAAGTGGGCAGATCGTCATGACCCCGTGCCCGCACCTTGTCTGTCACTGTTCCTGTCAGAATGTCGATCAAGTGACCCGAGCCGAACCATTCTTCCGTGCGCAGGATGGCGGACAGGGCCATGCGTACCGGTGTTGTGCCGTCAAACGTCTCGACCGGGCTGTCACACAGGTCACAGCGCCCGCAAGGCACCTCGGTTTCGCCGAAATACCCCAGCAAGGTCTTGCGGCGGCAATCCAGCGCTTCGGCCAGACCTAGAAGCGCGTTCAGACGTGCGTGATCGGCCATACGGCGTTCTGGCGGCGCCAGCCCCTCGTCAATCTGAGAGCGGCGCAGGCGGATGTCTTCGGGACCAAACAGCGTAAGCGTTTCCGCAGGTGCGCCATCGCGTCCGGCCCGGCCGATTTCCTGATAATAGGACTCGATCGATTTGGGCAGATCGGCATGGGCGACCCAGCGGATATCGGGCTTGTCCACGCCCATACCAAAGGCGACCGTGGCCACAACGATCAGGCCATCTTCCTGCTGAAATCGGCGTTCGGTAATGCGCCGGTCCTCTGCCTCCATCCCGCCGTGATAATGGCAGGCGCTGTGGCCATCATCGCGCAGCGCCTTGGCCAGAGTTTCGGACTTGGCGCGGGTCCCGCAATACACGATGCCGGACTGACCGCGCCGGGCCGCGGCAAAATTCAGGATCTGAGTACGCGGCGTGTTCTTGGCGGCAAATGCCAGATGCAGATTGGGGCGATCAAAACCACGCAGAAAGGCGCGCGGCGGCTCTGCGTCAAACAGTTTCTGGATGATTTCGGACTGTGTTTCGGCATCTGCCGTCGCCGTGAAGGCGGCCAGCGGCACATTCAGGCTACGGCGCAGCGCTCCAATGCGCAGATAATCCGGGCGGAAGTCATGTCCCCACTGGCTGACGCAATGCGCCTCATCGACGGCAATCAGCGTCACCCCGATGCGGCGCAGCATGCTTACGCAAGAACCGGCCGCCAGACGCTCGGGCGCGATGTAGAGCAGCTTGAGCCGCCCTTCTTCCAGGGCTTGCCAGACGGCGTCTGTCTCTTCTTGCGTGTTGCCGGATGTCAGAGCACCGGCGGCCACACCTGCCTCTTGCAAGGCGCGCACCTGATCCCGCATCAGCGCGATCAGCGGGGAAATCACCACCGTCACGCCATCGCGCATCAGCGCAGGCAATTGAAAACACAAAGACTTACCGCCACCTGTTGGCATGATGGCCAGCACGTTTTCATTCGCGCAAACGGCGTCAACGATCTCTTCCTGCCCGGGGCGGAAGGCATCGAATCCAAACACGTCGCGCAACAGCGTGGCGGCAGGCGGCATCGGGCAAACCCTGTAAGTTCTTATAAAACTGCTCTTACGGGTGACTGTCCCACACTAAGATTCCGTGAACAAGATCAGATCAGGCAAAACCGAAAATCACCGGCAGCACATAGGCCCTGAGCGAGATCACGACAATCAGAGCCACAAGCGGCGCAAGGTCCAGAGGTCGCGTGTCCGGCAGGATACGGCGGATGGGTTCGTAAATCGGCTCAAGCAGGCGATTCAGCCCGTTCCAGATCTGCGAAACAATCGGCTGATGCAGGTTGAGAACCTGAAAATTGATCAACCAGCTCATGATGATATGCACGATCATCACAAAGTAGACGACGCTGAGGATCAGTTGCAGCGGACCGTAAATGGCGAGCATGGGCGTTAGGCTCCTTGGAAAAACTAACAGTGACCTAAGCCTGACAGTGCAAAAGGGCAAGTCTTGGCAAGGGCGCATGCCCATCGTCGCATCAAGGAAAAACTTGCCCCTGTTACAATTCCCGTGTCTCATCTGCATGAAACGCGAGGGCACGATGGCAGACACGGCGCATCCCGGCATGGTTCAGGGCATTTCGATCCGCAAACGGATCTGGGGCTGGTACTTTTTTGACTGGGCCAGCCAACCCTACAACACGTTGATGCTGACCTTCATCTTTGGCCCGTATTTTGCTCAGACCGCGACGGCCCAATTGATGAGCGATGGCATGACCCAGCAGGCCGCAGCGGCGCAGGCCCAGGCGTGGTGGGGCTATGGGTTGACGGTGACCGGTATCCTGATCGCCGTGCTTGCGCCCGTTCTGGGTTCGGTTGCGGACAGCACAGGCAAACGGATGCCCTGGATCTGGCTGTTTTCCATCCTGTATTTCATCGGCGCGATGGGCACCTGGTGGAGCGCGCCCGAAGCCTTCAACCCGGTTCTGGTGCTGGCGTTTTTCGGGATCGGCATGATCGGTATGGAGTTTGCGACGATCTTCACGAATTCCTACCTGCCCTCGATGGGACCAAAGAAAGAGCTTGGACGCATTTCCGGCTCTGGCTGGGCCTTCGGCTATGTTGGCGGTGTCGTGGCGCTGATCATCATGCTCATGCTGTTTCAGGCCGGGGCAAGCGGCAAGACGATGGCGGGACTGTCTCCATTGTTCGGGCTGGACAGCGCGACCAAGGCCGATACCCGGATCGTGGGGCCCCTGACAGCGATGTGGTTTTTGGTCTTCATGATCCCGTTTTTCCTATGGGTGCGGGATGAAAAGAACGAACCAAGGCTCAAGTATCGCTTTGGCAAAGGCGTAACCGACCTGGTGCAAACGCTGAAGAACCTGCCGGGCAATCCCAGCCTTCTGGCCTATCTGGGCTCGTCCATGTTCTATCGTGACGCGTTGAACGGGATGTATACCTTTGGTGGCATCTACGCCGTCGGAGTCCTGGGCTGGTCGATCACTCAGATCGGAATATTCGGGATTTCTGCCGCGCTGAGCGGCGCGATCTTCTGTTGGATCGCGGGCTATATCGACCGCGCCATCGGACCAAAACCCGTGATTGTCGCCTGTTGCCTGATCATGATGCTGACGGCCCTTCTGATCATCTCGCTGACTCCGACTTCGGTGCTTTGGTTCGCGGTCGAGGACGGCTCGGCCCTGCCTGACCAGATGTTCTATCTGGCCGGTATCCTGATCGGGGCAGCGGGCGGGGTTCTGCAAAGCTCAAGCCGCAACATGCTGACGCGCCAGGGCAACCCGGAACGTATGACCGAAGCCTTCGGGCTGTATGCGCTGTCGGGCAAAGCGACGTCTTTCCTGGCACCCGCGCTGATCGCACTGGTGTCGGACATAACGGGCAGCCAGAGATTGGGCGTGACTCCGCTGGTGTTCCTTTTCGCTTTGGGTCTATTTCTGTTACTCTGGGTGAAACCGGATGGAGAGCCCGAGACATGACACTCATACGCCTGATCGCAGCTCTGGGCTTGAGCCTGACGCTGACAACACCGCTGGCAGCCGAGCCCTTGGCGAAACAACAATTTGGCGCACAGAAAACCGGATCAGCGCAGGCACCCGCGCCTTTGGGCAGCTATGCCAAGGGATGCGTTGCCGGGGCCATGCAATTGCCAGAAACAGGACCGACTTGGCAGGCAATGCGGCTGAGCAGAAACCGCAACTGGGGCCATCCTGAAACGATTGAGTTCATCAAGGATCTGAGCAAGTTCGCCGCCCAGCAACCGGGCTGGGCAGGTCTGTACATAGGAGACATCAGCCAGCCGCGCGGCGGTCCGATGCTGACAGGGCATCGCAGCCACCAGATCGGTCTGGATATTGATATCTGGATGCTTCCGGCCGCAAACCTGAAACTCAGCAAGGCGCAGCGTGAAAACATCTCGTCAGTGTCCCTGCGCCGGGCCGAAGGGGCTTTTGTCAACGACAATTGGAGCCGCGCCCATCATCGCATCATGAAAGAGGCGGCCAAGGATCCCCGCGTGGCGCGGATCTTTGTCTTTCCCGGTGCCAAGGTGCAGATGTGCAACGACGAAAAGGGCAACAGGGCATGGCTGCGCAAGATCCGGCCCTGGTGGGGACATCATTATCATTTCCACGTGCGACTGAATTGTCCGAAAGGAATGCGCGATTGCGTGGATCAGGATCCGATCCCCAGGGGAGATGGCTGTGCGGATGCGCAGCAATGGGTCAACAACATTCTCAACCCTCCTCCGCCTGACCCCAACGCGCCGAAAACACCGCGCCAACCCCGGCGCGAGCTGGTTCTGTCTGATTTGCCACAGCAATGCGTCTCGGTTCTGCGCTCGCAGTAATCGCTCTCGCCTCGCTCATCTTTTTGCGCCCGGTTCTGCCGCTCGCTGAAGGTGCGCGATTGGTGACGGCCTTTACCTGGCAGAACCCGCCCCGAGGGGTGGGCGGGCTGTCGGCGATTACCATCGGCGAGATGGGTCGTACTGCCGTGGTTCTGGTGGACAGGGGAAGCATTTTGAGCCTGCGGCTTGAGCGCGACGGCGATGTGATCACCGATGCTGTGGTGACCGCTGAAACAGCGCTGTTCAGTGGGACCCGTCCGTCAAAGGTCGGCTATGACAGCGAAGGGATCGCCATCGGTGCGGATGGCGCGATCTATGTCTCTTATGAACAGGATCAGCGCATTCAGCGATACGATCAAACGACGGGTGCGCAAACCGCTGTCCCGACCCCGCGGGCCTTTGAGGCGTTTGGCGCAAACACCGGGCTTGAGGCTCTGGCTATTGATCGCAAGGGTCATCTCTATACGCTGCCCGAGAGGCCGCGCTCTCTCAGGCAGGGATTTCCGGTCTGGCATTGGGATGGGGCCGCATGGAGCCGGCCCTATCACCTGCGCCCGCGCAATGGGTTTCTTGTGGTCGCTGCGGACTTTGGGCCGGACGGGCGGCTTTACCTGTTGGAACGGCGCCTGACATTCCTTGGGTTTCAGTCGCGCTTGCGACGCTGGGAGGCGGACGCAGAGAGTGCAACGGATGAAGCCATTCTGCTGACCACCCGCGCAGGGGAATTCGGAAATCTGGAAGGCTTGTCGCTCTGGCGGGATAAGGACAATCGGATGCGGGCGACGATGGTGTCGGACAATAATTTCTTGCCGGTGATGCGGACGCAGATCGTGGAATTTGTTCTGACGGAATGACTTGCGCCGGCCTGCGGGAGCCGTTAGGTGCGCGGCTGTCCCCGATTGGGCCAAGTCTCCGCAACCTTGTCAAAACGGAAACCGATATGACACGCGCACATCTTCCCGGCATCATTGCCATGGCGGCCATTGTCGTCGCCTCCAACATCCTGGTGCAGTTCCTGTTTGAAAACTGGCTGACATGGGGTGCCTTCACCTATCCTCTGGCCTTCCTGGTCACCGACCTGATGAACCGCATCTATGGCGCGGGGCCTGCCCGCACCGTGGTATTCGTCGGCTTTCTGGTCGGCGTGTTCTGCTCGTTGGTGGGCACGCAGATCATGGGAGAATACGGCCCTCTCGTTACCTTCCGGATCGCCATCGGATCGGGTCTGGCATTCCTTACGGCCCAGCTGCTGGACGTCAGCATCTTTTCGGCGCTGCGCAACCGCGCATGGTGGCTGGCACCCTTGTTTTCAACGGTAATCGGCGCAACCGTCGACACGGCGATCTTCTTCTCGATCGCGTTTTCGGATGCTCTGGCCTGGATCCATCCCGAGACCGATGTGGCCTGGGCCAATGAGGTTCTGCCGCTTCTGGGTGTCGGACCCGCGGTCCCGCTCTGGGTATCGCTGGCGGTGGCGGACTGGGGGGTGAAACTGTCGCTTGCCCTGATCGCGCTGATCCCGTTCCGCCTGATTGTTGTGCGGCTTGATAAACACACGTCGCTGGCCTGACGATTTTGTTTGGCACCTGTGGATAACTGTGCAAGGTTTGAGGCAGGTTCAACAAAACGGAAGGAGGTGATCCAGTGTCAAGAAAGATGTTGGAGAGTGGAGTCGGGACAACGTGGGAGGTCGCCAGCTAAGGCAACCCTTGGCGGTTCAGAATCGCCCACGGTGATTTCGATCTAACCGGAATCCCCTCCTGAAACTTTCGAAAGGGCCGCTCTTCCGGGCGGCCCTTTTTCGTGGGAAACTGCCATGCACAATGCGTACACAACCTGTACACATGGCGTACATACGACCGAGGGCATGATGCTGCGGATTAACGACACGATCGCGATCCTGGATTGGGAGCTGACCGAGCAATTCGTCCGCGCCTCGGGTCCCGGCGGGCAGAACGTCAACAAGGTCTCCTCGGCGGTCGAATTGCGGTTTGAGGCCGAACGCTCGCCCTCCCTGCCCGATCCTGTGAAACGAAGACTGCGCCGGCTGGCCGGCCGGCGCTGGACGAAAGAGGGCGCGCTGGTGATCCAATGCGACGAGACCCGGTCACAGGCGCGCAACCGCGAGATCGCGCGGGAGCGGTTGGTGGAGCTGATCCGGCAGGCTCTGGTGGTGCCCAAGTCACGACGTGCGACCAAACCGACGCGGGGCTCGATCGAGCGGCGGTTGAAGGCCAAGAAGGTGCGGGGCGAGGTCAAGGCCATGCGCGGGAGTGTCGAGGAGTAGGGTGGGGTGTCAACTGACTGGCACTGGTAGTTGCCTAAACCACCACTTCCCTTCTCTCCTGCTCTCCCACCCCGAACACGCGTTTGTACCGGGCAATCTCGGCCTCTGGTCCCATCGCCTTGACCGGGTTGTCCGAGAGCTTGACCGTGGGGCGGCCATTGGCCGAGACCGCCTTGCACACCAGGGAGAACGGGGCGAGGCGGTCATCCGGGGTCAGTCCGCGGAAATCATTGGTCAGCAGGGTGCCCCAGCCGAAGGACACTTTCACGCGGCCCGCGAATTGCGCCGACAGCTCCATGATCTTGTCCACATCCAGACCGTCGGAAAAGATCACCAGCTTTTCCCTTGGGTCCTCGCCGCGCGATTGCCACCAGCGGATGGCCTCTTCGGCCCCCTGGGCGGGATCGCCTGAATCGATGCGTATGCCCGTCCATTTGGTCAGCCAGTCCGGTGCGTTTTCCAGAAATCCACTTGTGCCATAGGTGTCGGGCAGAATGATGCGCAGGTTGCCGTCATGTTCTTCGTGCCAGTCCGACAACACATCATAGGGCGCGCGCGCAAGGGCGGCGTCGGTGTCGGCAAGGGCGGCATAAACCATGGGCAGTTCATGGGCATTGGTGCCGATCGCCTCGAGATCGCGGTTCTTGGCGATCAGGCAATTCGAGGTGCCCACGAAACTGTCGCCCAACCCCTCGACCATCGCCTGAACACACCAGTCCTGCCAGAGGAACGAGTGACGCCGGCGGGTGCCGAAGTCAGCGATCCGCAGATGAGGGACGGTTTTCAGACGCTCGACCTTTTCCCAGAGTTTGGTCATGGCGCGGGCATAGAGCACTTCGAGTTCGAACCGCCCCATGTCATTGAGCACGGCGCGGCCACGCAGTTCCATCAGCACGGCAAGCGCGGGGATTTCCCACATCATGACCTCGGGCCACGCGCCTTCGAAGGTCAGCTCATACTGATCCCCCACGCGTTCCAGGTGATAGGGCGGCAGGCGCAGGTTTTCGAACCACTCCATGAAGTCGGGGCGGAACATCTGGCGTTTGCCATAAAAGGTGTTGCCCCTGAGCCAGGTGGATTCCCCGCGGCGCAGGGACAAGGAGCGGATATGGTCAAGTTGTTCGCGCAGCTCCCCCTCGTCAATCAGCCGCGCCAGCGGGATATGGGTCGAGCGGTTGATCAGCGAAAAGGTGACCTGCGTGTCGGGCCGGTTGCGGAACACCGACTGGCACATCAGCAGCTTGTAGAAATCCGTGTCGATCAGAGAGCGCACGATCGGGTCGATTTTCCATTTGTGGTTCCAGACCCGGGTGGCGAGGTCCATAGGGCGTCTCCTGCAACAGCGTCGGGGTTTGATACGCCAGGGCGGCGGGGCGCGCCAAGGTGAAAATCACGGCAGGCCGTGACGCGGACGCGCGAGGGAGGTCAGAATATCATGACGGCGCACGGGTTTGGACAGGAACCCGTCCATGCCCGCGCGCAGGCATTTGGCCCGGTCGGTTGCAAAGGCATTGGCCGTCAGCGCCACGATGACCGGCTGGGGGCCGGGCGTGGCGCGGATATGGCGCGTTGCCTGGATCCCGTCCATCACCGGCATCGACATGTCCATGAAGACAAAATCTGGCGCAAAGCTTTGGGTCTGCGCGACGGCCTCGGCACCATTGGTGGCAAAGGCCAGCTTGATCCCGGTATCGGCCAGGAATTTCTCGATCACGATGCGGTTCACGCGGTTGTCTTCCGCAACCAGAACACGCAGGCCCTTGATCTGCGCGATGAGATCCCCGGCCTGCGCCCCGGTGGTATCGGATGGCTCGTCCGACTGCGCAGCAGACAGGCACAGCGTCAGCGTAAAGCAGGATCCCTTGCCCGGTTGCGACGTGACGGTGATATCCCCGCCCATCGCTTTGGCCAGCAGTTTCGAGATGGTCAGGCCAAGCCCGGTACCGCCAAACCGGCGCGTGGTGCTGGCTTCGGCCTGAGAGAACCTTTCGAACACCTGGCCAAGATGCGCGGGCGCGATGCCGATCCCGGTGTCCTCGACCGCGACCGAAAGCCGGTGCTGATCACCGTCAGGCTGCATCGTGATACCCACGCGCACCGCACCTTCTTCGGTGAATTTCACCGCATTGCCGATCAGGTTGAGCAGGATCTGACGCAGGCGCAGATCATCGCCATGCACGCGGGCGGGCAGATCGGCGGGCAGATCAAGGCGCAGCAGGATCCCCTTGGCTTCGGCCTGAGGCGCAAGAAGCTGCACCGTGTTTGTCAGGCAGGCGGTCAGATCGAAATCCACCGGCGCAAGGGACATCTTGCCGGCATCCAGTTTCGACAGATCAAGGATATCGTTGATGATCGCCAACAGACCCTGTGCAGATCCCCGGATCGTGTCCGCATATAGCCTCTGGTCACTGTCCAGCGGCGTGTCCATCAGCAGGTCGGACATACCGATGATCCCATTCATCGGGGTTCTGATCTCATGGCTCATCGTGGCAAGAAATTCGGCCTTGGCGCGCGCGCTGTCTTCGCTGGCGCGTTTGGCGGCCAACAGTTCCTTCTCGCGGATCTTGGCCTCGGTCACATCGCGGCTGACGGCGACCAGGGTCTCAACCGCGCCCTCTTGGTTCAGGACCGGCACCTGGTTGACCTCGTGACAGAGCACGGTTCCATCCCTGCGGGCAAAGCGGATTTCGCCCAGAAAGGCGCGCCCCTGCAGCGCGCTGTCGCGGATCGCGCTCAGCACCTCGGGATCGGTGGCGGTGAAATCCAGAACCTCTCCGGGTCGTTTGCCAAGGATGTCATCCGCGGTGAGGCCGGTGGCCCGCATGAAGGCCTCATTGACCCAGGTGGTGCGGCCTTTGGGATCGCTCAGCAACACCGCATCATTGGCATGGCGCGCAACAAGAGACAGCCGCTTCAGCTCCCGCTCGCGGGCGACAAGCTGGTCATTGGCCTGCGCCAGTTCCATGCTGCGCCGGGTCATATCAAGGCTTTTCTTGCGGTTCCTTGCAAAGCTGCCGTTCACGAAGACCAGGAAGGCCGCGACCATATAGACAAGCATCGTCGCGCCACCGACATTCAGCGCGAAACCCGGTTTGTCATGGGTGCGCAGAATCACCTCGCTGAGCAAAAGGCCGATCAGGGTCAGCCCATAGACCGTCAGGCGCGCCTTGCCCGAGGCCGGATGATAGGGCAGCAGCAGACCGGCATTCATGGCCGTGCCCAGCAGAAACGACAGCGCAAACAGCGGCGCGGAATGGCTGACAGGCCCGAACCATCCAATCGCCACACAGGCCGCGATGGTCAGGGCCTGAAACGTCCCGCTCAGCGTGCTGAGCAGATAGGCGCGCCGAAGCGCCCTGGTCTGGCGCAAGCTGCGCAAGATGTGATGCAGGCACAGGCAATCGACCAGTTCACCCAGCGCGGCCAGCAGCATGGCGGCAATGGCATAGGTCGGCCCGTTGGAGAACCACAACACGATCCCGCCCAGACCCGTCATCGACTGACGCATCCAGACATGGCGGATGCGTCCGCGCGCATAGCGGATCAGCAGCTCTTCGCGGCTGTATCTGGCCCGTGCCCGATCAAGAGCGGTGACGCTTTGCCCGGGGGTGTGAACGCTCACCCTGTACCCTCATCCTTGCCTGTGGCGGCAGGATGCAGCTAATCCCTTAAGAATTCGCAACCGTGCTCAGGTCAGGTGAACCCCGGCGCTGCGCATGTCCTCAACGGCCTTGGCCAGAGACCCGTTCAGATCGATCGCGCGGCACAGCTCCTGGCGCAGCGTTACCGAAAACCCCAGCGCTGCGGCATCAACAGCCGAATAGGCGACGCAGAAATCCGTGGCGAGCCCGACCAGCGTCAGATCGGTGATCCCGCGGCTGCGCAGATAGCCGTCAAGCCCGGTGGCCGTGCTGTGATCATTCTCGAAAAACGCCGAATAGCTGTCGATGGCAGGGTTGAACCCCTTTCGGATGATCAGATCGGCGCGCGTCACGTTCAGCCCGGCGTGAAACGCCGCCCCCTCTGAGCCCTGTACACAGTGCTCGGGCCACAGAACCTGAGGGCCATAGGGCATCTCGATCATGTCATAGGGGGATTTTCCCGCGTGGCTTGTGGCAAATGAGGAATGACCCGCCGGATGCCAGTCCTGCGTCAGGATGACAGAGACAAAGCTGTCCATCAGCGCGCTGATCCCCGCCACGATCTGATCTGCGCCTTCAACGGCAAGCGCCCCGGCGGGGCAGAAATCATTCTGAACGTCGATCACCAGAAGGGCATGGGTCATGAGGGGCTCCATTTTCTGACAACAGGGGTAGGTCGCAAGCCTCACCGCGTCAATGCAGGGTCTTGTCTGGCGCGCGCCGCAGGCGTATTTCGCCGGATATGTTCAGAATTGCCGCCCTTTATCACTTTACCCGGTTCGACGAACCCAAGGCGCTGCAGGCCCCCTTGGCGCAGCTGTGTTGCGCCGCCGGGGTGAAAGGCACGCTGTTGCTGGCGCGGGAAGGGATCAACGGCACCATCGCAGGACCGCCCGACGGGGTGAGCCGCGTGATCGATCATATCCGCACCCTGCCCGGCTGCAGCGATCTTGAATGGAAAGACAGCTGGTCCGATCATGCCCCCTTTCCCCGGCTGAAGGTCCGCCTCAAACGCGAAATCGTGACCATGGGCCAGCCCGATGTCGATCCGCGCGCGCGGGTCGGACATTACGTGGACCCCCGCGACTGGAACGCCCTAATCAGCGACCCCGAAGTGGCCGTCATCGACACGCGCAATGACTACGAGGTGGCCATCGGCACATTCGATGGCGCAATCGATCCCCGGACAGAAAGCTTCCGGGATTTCCCCGCCTGGTGGGAGGCCAACAGGCAGCGCTTTCACAACAAGAAGATCGCGATGTTCTGCACCGGCGGAATCCGCTGTGAAAAATCAACGAATTTCCTTTTGGGTCAAGGGGTTGAGGACGTCTACCACCTCAAGGGCGGCATCCTGAAATACCTCGAGGACGTGCCCGAGGCCGAAAGCCGCTGGAGAGGGGACTGTTTCGTCTTCGACAACCGGGTCAGCGTGGGTCACGGGCTGAAGGAAGGCCCGCATGAGCTCTGTCATGGCTGCCGCCGCCCGATCCTGCCGCAGGACAAGACGCGGCCGCAATACGAGGCGGGCGTGTCCTGCCATCACTGCATTGATCAGACCAGCGATCAGGACAAGGAACGCTTTCGCGAGCGCCAGAAACAGATCGCGCTGGCGCGGGCACGGGGCTCCTGCCATCTGGCCGGACAGGGCTGAGTCCTGGTTTCATCTTGCCCGAAATATCCCCGCCGGAGGCTGCGGCGCGGGCCAGGGGCACACAGGCCCGGACAGATCAGGCGGCGAGCGCGGCCGGTGTGCGGGGGCGCCCGCGCGACAGCAGCCAGAGCATGATCGCGATGTTCAGGCCGTTCCAGATGATTCCGTTGACGAAAGCCATGTGATAGCTGCCGGTCACGTCATAGATCCAGCCCGACATCCATCCGCCCAGGGCCATGCCGAGGATGGTCATCATCATCACGAAACCCACACGCTGACCGGCCTCTTTGGCGGGCATGTATTCGCGCACCACCAGCGCATAAGAGGGCACGATGCCGCCCTGTGCGAGGCCGAACATCAGGCTGATCACATATAACGACACCATCCCGTCCCAGGGCAGGTAGAGAAACAGCGCGATGCATTGCAGCGTCGAGCCGATCAGAAGCGTCATCACCCCGCCCAGCTTGTCCGCCACCAGCCCCGAGATGATCCGGCTGACCACGCCGCCCATCAGCATCAGCGAAAGCATTTCCGCCCCGACCGCCGGTCCATAGCCCAGCCCGACGCAATAGGCGACGATGTGAACCTGTGGCATCGACATCGCCACGCAGCAGCCGATACCGGCAAAGCCCAGCAGATATTGCAGGGCGCGGGGGCTGAGACCGACGCTGCGGGCGCGCAGGGCGGATGCGGCCTCGGCGACGCCATGGGCATCTTCGGGCAAGCGACGGCGCAACAGCATGGACAGGGGCGGGATCACCAGCACGGCGATGATCGCGAGCATCAGATAGACCTGCCGCCAGCCGCTATCGGCCAGAACATCGGCCAGCAGCGTCGGCCAGATCGCACCGGACAGGTAATTGCCGCTGGCCACCAGCGCGACGGCGATGCCGCGCCGTTTGAGAAACCAGTGGGAGATATCCGCGATCAGCGGTCCGAACCCCACCGCCGTGCCCAGCCCCAGCAACAAATGGGTAAAGGACAACACCATCATCGTGGGCGCATAGGTGGACAGAACGAACCCGGCCGCGATGATCAGCGCCGCGCCATTCAGCGCCAGCGTCACACCGAAGCGATCCACCAGCCGCCCGATCAGCAGGTTGCCGACCGCAAAGCCGATCATCGTCAGCGTATAGGGCATGGACGAGGCCGCCCGTGTCGCCTCGAATTCGACCTCGACCGCGGGCATGACCACGATGACAGCCCACATGCCGACATTGGCAATCATGCCGATGGCCAGCGTGATGCAAAGCCGGGTCCAGGAATAGGTGCTGTCGTGGATGGAGTGTGTCATTGCCGCGACGCTAGGCCCTGCCGGGGGCGTTGCATAGTGCCAGTTTCAGAACCTTTCGACCCAGGGTCGCAATTCGATTTCCCAGGCCCATGACGAGGGGTGTTGATCCAGAAAATGCAGATAGCTTTGCGCGATGGCATCCGGGTCAAGCTGCGCGTTGCCGGCATTGTCATCGGGGGTTTTCGTGATGCCTCCGTCGATGACGAAATGGCCGATGTGAATGCCTTTGGGGTGCAGTTCGCGGGCAAGGGACTGGCACAGGCCGCGCAGGGCGAATTTTCCCATGGCGAAGGTCGCGGATTGCGCAAAGCCCTTGACGCCGGCGGATGCTCCGGTGAACAGCAGCGCGCCGGAGCCCCGGGCCAGCATGCGTTTTGAGGCGTGATGCGCCATCAGGAAGGCCCCGTAGGCCGAGATCAAAAGCGCGTTTTCGACCGCTTCGGGATCAAGCTGGTCGATCGGGCCGCGTACCCGCGCGCTGGGATTATAGATGGCGACGGATAGCGCCGAGCCCGTGGCATCCACCCGTTCGAAAAGCCGCGCCATATCGTTGCGATCGCGCGCATCGCAGGGCACGCAGGTGGCGCCAGTTTCTTCGGCCAGTTCCCCAAGATCCGAGATATCGCGGGCGGCCAGAACGATCTTGTGCCCGCGCGCGGCCAGTTTACGCGCCAGTGAAGCCGAAAGCCCGGCACCTGCGCCGATGATCAGAGCTGTGGTCATGTGAACTCCTGTCCTGTTGCTGCCCCGGGTCCGGGCTATCGACACGCATTGGACCCGTTCAGAGATCGAACCTCAAGATGATGGCCCCGATGATGATGGCATGCACAAGCGGATAGACCCAGATCGTGACATGCCAGTCCATCCTGCGGGCAAATACGTCACGCCCCTGAACTGCCAGACGCTGCAGTGCCACGTTATAGCCCACACCAAGCGCAGACATGACAAACATCGCTGCAATGAACACATCCAGAAACGTCAGATAGCCCAACCGCGGCAATTCGTTTGATATGGTGAAGTTGAGAGCGATGAAGGCAAGAAGGTTCCCGCTGGCGATGTCGATGCGGCGGCGGTAATCCTCGAGGAACAGATTGGCCCATGCCACGCTTCCCAGCAGCAGAAGCGGCAGAAAGATCCGTGACCAGTAATAGATCTGGTGGCGATCGGCGCTGAGCCCCAGCACATATTCCGAGTGAACAAGACCAAGGGGGCCTTCGATCTGGTTTGCCTCGCTCCAGACGTCTTGAATGACCCATTCCTCTTCGCCCAGCTTCGCACCCACCCCGCTGAAGTCCTCATGCGGTCGAAACGTGACAAACTCCACCGGCGCAAGAGAGCGTACGCGGACATAAAACTTTTGTTCATCAAAGGGATAGTCCGAAAAATCAAAATCCGGAGCCTGCAGGGTCAGGATCTCGTCGCGGATATGAAGCGCGACACCGGCGTCTGTCCAGAACACCGTGGACTGCTTGGTGAAGCCGCGCGCCTGCTGGTTCTCGAACACATAGGCGGGGACGATGATTCCAGTGTCGCGGGCAAGTCGCACGAACTCCGAAGACACCATGGTTCGGTGCGTCTGGCCCTCTTTCAGCAACGCGACAAGAGCGGGGTCCGTCCATTCCATGTGGAGCTTGGCAACAACCGAGAAATTCTCGGCTTTCTGATCGACGCCGGTGATCTGCGTGATCCGCACGCCGACCTGCACATCAATGGGTGTTTCGGGAATGGCGCTTTGTTCCAGATACTGGCTGATGCCGGTCGGCTCTTCCCAGTCGTCAAATTGCTGTGCTTGCGCGCCATGAGCGACCATCGTGAAAACCACGACAAGAAAAAGAAAACCCGTCCGCAGCATCCGTGCCGTCCCTATTGCGTACCATCCGCCGAGTGCTCTTGTCCCGAGCGTTCAATGTTTTGGCGGATCGTCATTGCAAAACGGCTAACATCATTGTGCAAGTGCGTCCATGCTCAACGGTGATCGCAGAGGCGCAGGTCACGGCTAGGCCGCCTGGCTGCGCGCAGTCGGGATGATCGCACCTTCGACAAGTCGCATCAGGTCGCCGAAATATCCGCCGCTGCGGGCCGGGCGCGTCGGGTCCGAGGAGATGGCAATGGTCAGACCAAGGCTTGGCACGATGCAGATCACCTGACCGCCATAGCCCCGGGCCAGCGCATAGCTGTCGCCTTCGGCCTGTCCGAGAAACCAGCCATAGCCATAGTCGAGCCCAGAGAACAGCGAGCGCGTCCTTGGAACGAGGGAGCGCGTCACCCAGTCCTGGCTGAGCACCTGCGTGCCTGCCCAGGTCCCGCCCTGGCGATAGAGTTCGCCTAAGCGCACCATATCGGGCAGGCTGAGCGCCATTTCATTCCCGCCGAGGTATCTGCCCTGCGGGTCGCGTGTCCATGCGGGGATGTCCATGCCCAGCGGGCGGCCAAGACGATTGCGGGCCAGCGACAACAGGCTTTCCCCCGAGACCTCGGAGAGCACCGCGCCCAGCACGTGGAACGATCCTGTGGAATAGAGCATCGTGCCTCCGGGCTCGGCCACGAATGGCCGCGCAAGCGCGTCGGCCACCCAGTTTCTGCTGCTGATCCACCCGCCGTAATTGGCACCTGATGTCCGCTCGAGCCCGGCCTGCATGGTGACAAGGTTTTCAACCGTGATCGCTGCGACGCGCGGATCTGCGCCCGGTGGGATCAACTGCGGCGCGATATCGGCGAGGGTGGTGTCCAGCGCCGGGATCTCACCGCGATCCAGCGCCGCGCCGGTCAGCGCGGCGATGATGGTTTTGGACACCGATTTGACGGGCACCGCGCGACCGATGCCGGGACCGCGAAAGACCTCGGAGACCACCTCGGTGCCATTCATGTGAATGACAAGCGCGTTGCATTGATCATGGCCCCGCGCCTGCGAAACGACATCCCGCCATGGATCAGACTGCGCGCGCAGTGGCAGCGCGGTGAATGCCAGCGTTCCGGTCACAAAGCCGCGTCGGCAGAGATCTGGCATGCGCCCTCCTGTGTTCTGTGTTCCAATCTAAGCCGAACCGGGGCCCGGACCATTCAGAGTTTCGTGACCAGCGCGCCCATGGTCAAACCCGCAACACCCCTGCGCCGGCCCGCTTGACGCTGCCGGACCGTCCCGGATACGCAGGGTGTGATCGCAGCCCTTGGGCGCGTTGACACAGAAAGGCGACAGACAGGACATGGTGGATCAGGCCAGCAAACCGATGCGGCAGCGCTTGCCAGTCACCGAAACCGTCAATGCCTTCGTGGCCTTTCTGTTTGCCGCCTCGGCTCCGGTGGCGATCATTCTGGGTGCCGGGGTCAAGGGCGGGCTAAGCGAAACGGACCTGGCCTCGTGGATCTTTGCGGCCTTTGCGCTGAACGGGGCGCTGAGTATCGGGATGTCCGTCGCGTTTCGCCAGCCGCTTGCGTTTTTCTGGACGATCCCGGGCACGGTTCTGGTTGGATCGGCGCTGCAATCGCTGAGCTTTGCCGAGGTGATCGGGGCCTATCTGCTGACCGCGCTTCTGCTGTTGGTGCTGGGGCTGACCGGTTGGGTCAGGGCCGCCATGGATAGGCTGCCCATGCCGATCATCATGGGCATGGTGGCGGGCGTTTTCGTGCAGTTCGGACTGGACTGGATCCGCGCCTTTGGCACGGACCTTGCCCTGGTGGCGGCGATGACGGCAACGTTCTTCGTGCTGACCGCGATGCCGCGTGTCCAGAGGTTTGTTCCGCCGATGATCGCGGTTCTGGTGGTCGGGCTTGGGGTGCTGTTCCTTCAGGGCAGCGAAAGCGCGACCGGGTTCGGGGGCGGGCCGGTCTTTGCGGCTCCGAAATTCTATGTGCCGCAGTTCTCGGTTTCGGCGGCGCTGGAACTGGTGGTGCCGCTGGCGATCACGGTGATCGCGGCGCAGAACGCCCAAGGCATCGCCATCCTGCGATCGGCCGGGTATGCTCCGCCGGTCAGCGCGATAACCACGGCCTGTGGCGGGGCCTCGCTGGTCACCGCCTTCCTTGGCAGCGTGTCGACCTGCCTGACCGGTCCGTCCAATGCGATACTGGTGTCTGGCGGACCCAACAACCGGCACTGGATTGCGGCGGTCATACTGGGTGGTCTGGCCATTGTTTTCGGCATCTTCGCACCGCTGTTCACCAGCCTTCTGCTGGCCACGCCCACGGCCTTTCTGAGCACATTGGCCGGGCTTGCGCTGCTGCGCACGCTGCAGGCTGCGTTCCAGATCTCGTTCGGTCCGTCCTTTCCGCTGGGGGCGCTGGTCGCCTTTCTGGTGACCCTTGCGGGCCTGCCCATCGCAAACATTGGCGCGCCCTTCTGGGGGCTGGTCTTTGGCGTTCTGACAAGCCTTGTGCTGGAGCGGGAGTCGTTCTTGAAACGCTAAACGCAGGATATGCGGTCGCTGCCGTCCCGCAGCCTGATGCGGCGATGGCGTGATTGGTTGGCACCGGGGCTGTGTTGGTCAAATCACCTCTGGCCCCTGCGGTGCAAAGCTTGTTAGATCGCGCCATGCCCTTTGCTCATCATGTCTTTCGCCATACCCCTGCCCTGCGCGGGTTGATCACACCGCCGGACAGTTCGGAAATGCGCTTTGGCCAGGAGCGGTTCGACGAGCTTGATCTGCAGGCCGAGGCCGAAGGCTGGCCAGCGGGCTGGCGCATGGATCATGACGAACGCGAAGCCAACCGGCAGGCGGTGCTGTCGGGTCGGCTGGGGCAGGATTTGTGGGTGTTTGCCTATGGCTCGCTGATCTGGGATCCGGCGGTACAGGTCGAGGAGTATCGCTATGGTGCCTTGCCCGGCTGGCGGCGCAGTTTCTGCATGCGGCTTGAAGGCGGGCGCGGCACTCATGAGCGGCCCGGTCTGATGGCCGCGCTGGACGAAGGCGGGCATTGCGACGGCGTCGTTTTTCGCATCGGGGCCGCGCTGGTCGAGCAGGAAACCCGGTTCATGTGGCGGCGCGAGATGTTTGCCGGTGCCTATCGCCCGGTGTTTCTGGAAGTTATGACGCCGCAGGGCGCGGTTGACGCGCTAGCCTTTGTCATGGACCGGGACAACCACCGCTATATGCCGGACCTGCCCGAAGAGCAGGCGGCGCGGATGATTGCGCTGGCAGAGGGCGGGCTGGGGCCGAACTTCGCCTATCTGGATTCGCTGGTGCGCCATCTTGATGAGCTTGGCATCACAGATGACGCCATCCGCCGGCTGCACGCGCGCGCAGGCGCATGTCGCGCCAAGGCCGGCTAAGGCTGCGTCAGGTCCGGAATGACGCCTCAAGGTCGATGCGATGAGGCGTCACGACCGGATCAGAAGTCCAGATTTTCCACGTTCAAGGCGTTCTTCTGGATGAACTCGCGGCGCGGTTCGACCACGTCGCCCATGAGCTTGGTGAACAGATCGTCCGCCTCGGCCATGTCCTCGACGCGGACCTGCAACAGCGTGCGTGCATCCGGATCCAGCGTGGTTTCCCAAAGCTGGTCCGGGTTCATCTCGCCCAGACCTTTGTAGCGCTGCAGGGACAGGCCTTTTTCGCCCTCTTCCAGAATTGCCGCAAGCAGGCCCAGCGGGCCATAGATCATCTGGCTGCGATCCTTGCGCTGAAGCGTGGCGGCGGTGTTGTAGACGTCCTTGAGGCTTTGGGTGAAGCTGCCGGTGCGGCGCGCCTCGCCCGAGCGCAGCATCGGACCATCCAGCGTGCGCATCTCTTCCACACCGCGCAGGATACGGGACAGGCGGATGCCTTTGTCCTGTGTGATGCGCCCCTGCCAGCCGCGCTCGTATTCCTCGGCGATCAGGTCGAGCCGTGCGGCCACCGTGTCCGCAACACCCTGCAGATCGGCATCCACCGCGCCGGGCACAAACCCGCCGGCAATCGCTGTCTGTTCAAGGATATGACGCGGATAATGCGTCGGGAAGGCGTCGAGCACACGTTTGAGCTGGCGGGCCTCTTCGACGATGCGCACAAGGTCCTGGCCCAGGATTTCTTCACCCGTGCCAAGACGCAGGACGGCCCCGTCCACGCCCTGACCGATCAGATAGTCATCCAGCGCCGCCTGATCCTTGAGGTAAACCTCGGATTTTCCGCGCGCCACCTTGTAGAGCGGCGGCTGGGCAATATAGAGATACCCGCCTTCGATCAGTTCGGGCATCTGCCGGAAAAAGAAGGTCAACAGCAGGGTGCGAATATGCGCGCCATCCACATCCGCGTCCGTCATGATGACGATCTTGTGGTAGCGCAGTTTTGAGATGTTGAATTCATCCCGTCCGATCCCCGTGCCCAGCGCCATCACCAGGTTGCCGATCTCCTGCGAGCCCAGCATCCGGTCAAAGCGCGCACGTTCCACGTTCAGGATCTTGCCGCGCAGTGGCAGGATCGCCTGCGTGCGCCGATCCCGACCGGTCTGAGCTGAGCCGCCCGCACTGTCGCCCTCGACAAGGAAGACTTCGGATTTCGCGGGGTCTTTCTCGGCGCAATCCTTGAGCTTGCCCGCCAGAAAGTTCACATCCAGCGCGGTCTTGCGGCGCGTCAGTTCGCGCGCTTTGCGCGCCGCTTCGCGCGCCATGGCCGCTTCGATGATCTTGCCCACGATGATGCGGGCCTCGTTGGGGTTTTCCTCGAACCATTCCGACAGCTTTTCGCCCAGCAGACCTTCGACCGCGGGTCGCACTTCGGAACTGACCAGCTTGTCCTTGGTCTGCGAGCTGAACTTGGGGTCCGGCACCTTGACCGACAGCACACAGGTCAGACCCTCGCGTGCGTCATCGCCCGTGAAGCTGATCTTTTCCTTCTTGGCGATGCCGGTGTCCTGGGCGTATTTCTGGATCGTCCGCGTCAGCGCACCGCGAAAACCCGCCAGATGGGTGCCGCCATCGCGTTGGGGGATGTTGTTGGTGAAGGGCAGGACATTCTCATGATAGCTGTCATTCCACCACATCGCCGCTTCGATACCGATATCGTCCTTCTCACCGGTCACGAAGATCGGTTCGCTCATGAAGCTGGACTTGTGGCGATCGAGATATTTGACGAATTCCTTCACGCCGCCTTCGTAGAACAGCTCGGTTTTCAGAGGTTCCGCAGGGCGTTCGTCTTCCAGAATGATCCGCACACCTGAATTCAGGAAGGCCAGTTCGCGCAGACGCCGTTCCAGCGTCGCGAAATCATAGTTCAGATCCGAGAATGTGTCCGTCGAGGCAAGGAACCGCACCTCTGTTCCGGTGCGATCACCGGTTTCGCCGACCACCTCGAGATGTTTGACCGTGTCGCCATGTTCAAAGCGCGCGAAATGCTCTTTGCCATCGCGCCAGATGCGCAGCTCGAGCCAGACCGACAAGGCGTTCACGACCGAGACGCCCACGCCGTGCAGACCGCCCGACACCTTGTAGGAGTTGCTGTCGAACTTGCCGCCCGCATGCAGCTGGGTCATGATGACCTCGGCCGCCGAGACGCCTTCTTCTTCATGAATGCCAACCGGAATACCCCGGCCATTGTCGCTGACCGAGACACTGGAATCCGAATGGATTTTCACCAGAACATGGTCCGCGTGACCCGCAAGGGCCTCGTCAATTCCGTTATCGACGACCTCATACACCATGTGGTGCAGGCCCGAGCCATCATCCGTGTCCCCGATATACATACCGGGACGTTTTCTGACTGCCTCTAAGCCCTTGAGAACCTTGATGGAATCAGCGCCGTATTCCTGTGACGGCTGTGTCGCGTCAGACATCCGCGAAATCCTTTGTTATTTCGGTCCAACATACGAATTCTGGGGGGGAATGTCACGCATTTGCCCCAGATTTTGTGTCATGTGAAGGGGATGACAAGACCGACGCAGATCAGCGCCCATCCGGCCACCAGATTGGTCCGGCGCAGCGCATCCGGCGAGCGCAGCACCCGCCGCGCCCGATCGATGAAAAACGCGAATGTCAGGTTGCCGATCAGCGGGACAATGACCGACAAGGCGACGATCACAGAGATGTCGGTTGTGGTGACCACGGACAGATCAAAGAACCCCGGCAGAACGCCCATGTAGAACAGGATGGCCTTGGGATTGCCCAGGATCGCCACCACACCCGCGACAAACCCGGGCCACATGCCCGGACGGGTCAGACGGCTGTCACTGGTGATCGCCTTGCTGGCGCTGCGGATCACCTGCCAGCCCATGAACAGAAACACCACGCAGGCCACCCAGCGCAGCACGGTCAGGAAGGGATCGAATTCCGACACGATCCAGCTCACGCCGAGGATCGCCAGCAAGGGCCAGACCACATCGCCCACCGAGACCCCCAGCGCCAGGGGCCAGGCCGCCTGGAACCCCCCTGAGACCGACCGCGCCAGCAAGGCCAGCCAGACCGGCCCGGGCGTCAGGAACAGGATCAGCAGAGCGATGGAGTAAAGCCCCATATCCAGCAGTGAAATCGTCATTGGATCATGAACCGGCAAAGCCCGCGTCGACCGCAGAGACACCGTCCTGCTCGCTGACCTCGAGATATTGCGCCCGCGCGCCAAGCTCGGCGAAAAGTTCCGGCCCCGTGCCCGTCATCCAGGCCTGCGCACCCAGCGCGCAGATCTCGTCATATAGCGCCGCCCGCCTGTTGGCATCCAGATGCGCCGCCACTTCGTCCAGCAACAGGATGGGCGGCGCGCCGATCTCTTGCGCAAGGGCCCGCGCATTGGCCAGGATCAGCGACACCAGAAGCGCCTTTTGCTCTCCGGTGGAACAGTCCCGGGCCGGTACGCCCTTGGCCGCATAGACCCCATGAAGATCCGTGCGATGCGGCCCGACCAGAGATCGCCCTGCCGCCAGATCGCGAAACCGGCTTTCGGCCAGGGCCTCCCGCAGGTCGTCTTCCGTGGCAGGCATCTCGCCCTCGCTCTGCTGCAACTCAAGATCCGCGGTGGGAAAGGCGGTGCTGGCATCGGCCTGCGCGGCCGCCAGTTGCGCCAGGGTCTCGCGGCGCACGGTGTCGATGCGATGGCCGGCTTCGGCCATCTGACGCTCAAGCGCTGCATACCAGTGGGCATCGCGCACCTGGTCCTTCAGCAGGCGGTTGCGCTCGCGCATGGCTTTTTCATAGACCAGCGTCGCCTCGGCGTGATCCGGTGCAAAGCTCAGCGCCATGCGATCCAGAAACCGCCGCCGCCCCTCGGCCCCTTCGATCCACAAACGATCCATCGCCGGAACAAGCCACAAAACCCGCCCGATCCGTCCAAGCGCCACCTGCGAGGCGGCCTTCTCGTCAATCCGCACCACCCGTGCGGCACCCTGTTCGGACCAGGTCTCGACCTCGTGCACGTGACCCAGAGAAGCCAGCTCGCCCTTCAGTTTCCAGCCCAGCGCTTCGGGCCGGCGGGTCATCTCTTCGGCGCTGGCCCGGCGCAATCCGCGCCCGGGCGAAAACAGCGACACGGCCTCAAGAATATTGGTTTTGCCCGCGCCATTCAGCCCGTGAATGGCCACTGGGCGCGCATCCAGGCTGATCCGCGCCAGCTTGTGCGAGCGGAAATGGGACAGGGTCAGCGCATTCAGGGCGAGCATGGACCGCCTCCCTGCTTCTTTCTGGTCAAAAATACCCTCGCCGAAGGCGTCCGGCGGCGCTTAGACGCGCATGGGCATGACGACATAGACCGCGCTTTGATCATTGCCTTCGCGCATCAGCGTCGGATCGCCTGCGGAATTGAACAGGAACACCGCATTCTCGCGATCCACCTGGCTTGCGATTTCCAGCAGGTACTTGGCGTTGAAGCCGATATCCAGGCTCTCATCTCCATAGGCCACGGCCAGCTCTTCTTCGGCAGCACCACTGTCGGGGGCGTTGACCGACAGGATCAGCCGGTCTTCACCCAGCTGCAACTTGACTGCGCGCGATCGCTCCGAGCTCACTGTGGCCACACGATCGACCGCCTGCGCGAACTCGGCCGCGTCCACTTCAAGCCGCTTGGTGTTGTTTTGCGGAATGACGCGGGTGTAATCCGGGAAGGTTCCATCGATCACCTTGGAGGTCAGGGTGATGTCGGGAGTAGCAAAGCGTATCTTCGTCTCGCTGACTGAGACGGCGACCTTCATCTCGTCATCATCCAGAAGCTTGCGCAGCTCGCCCACGGTCTTGCGCGGCACGATCACGCCGGGCATGTCCGCCGCACCTGCGGGCAGATCCGCATCGATCCGCGCCAGCCGGTGGCCATCCGTGGCCACGCAGCGCAGCACCTTGCCGCCATCCGCTTCGGCGACATGCAGGTAGACGCCGTTCAGGTAATAGCGGGTCTCTTCGGTCGAAATCGCGAATTTCGACTTGTCGAACAGGCGGCGCAGCATCGGGGCAGGTGCCGAGAAGTTCGATTCGTATTCCGACGAGGCCATGACCGGGAAATCTTCCTTGGGCAGCGTCGCCAGCGAAAAGCTCGACCGGCCCGCTTCGACGGACAAGCGGCCCGTGGCGCTGTCCGCGGTCAGCGTGACAAGTGCGCCGTCGGGCAGTTTGCGCACGATCTCATGCAGCGTGGTGGCGGCGACGGTGGTCGAGCCCGCGCGCTCGACCTTGGCAATCGCCTTGTCGACGACCTCGATATCAAGATCGGTTGCGCGGAACTGGACCGTATCGCCTTCGGCTTCGATCAGCACATTGGCCAGGATCGGGATTGTATTGCGCCGCTCGACAACCGATTGCGCCTGAGACACTGCTTTAAGAAGCGCGCCGCGTTCGATGCTGAATTTCATGTGCCGTCCCCATGTGATGCGCCGGGACAGGCAAGGTACTGTTTTGCCACCGCAGCACAAGCGTTTTTGTCATGTCACGTCAGCTTGTCCGCCGGAATGCGGCGATGGTCAAGTGCGCAGGGCCTTGCAATCTCTTGGTGATTGTCGGATGCCTCGTGCCGTGGCAGGCTGACCACAGCATGGAGGAGACCGACCATGGCGCTGACAGTTCAGACCGCCCGCGACGCTGCCGAGCAGTACCACGAAGAGGGCTATGCGATCGTGCGCCAGTTTGTGGATGGCGATGCGCTCGCCGCATTGCAGGCCGAGACGGCGCGGATGTATGATGAAGGGCTCAAGCATCACGCAACCTTCCGCCATGGCAATCTGGCCTTCGAGATCCTGCCCGAGCAGGATTTCCAGCAACGCTATGTCATTCAGGCCTATTGGATGAGCTGGATATCCTCGTATTTCGAGCAATTCCGCCGCTCGCAGTCATACTTTACCCTGCTGGAGCCATTTCTCGGGCGCGACATCAAACAGGTCGCCCAGCAAATTCACTGGAAGCCGCCCGGTGCCGGGCTGACCGGGTATCGGTGGCATCAGGATCTGCGCTTTCGCCCCAAGCGCGACGCCTTTCGCGATATTGAAACATCATCGGTTACCGTCGGTCTGGCGGTGGATCCCTCGACGCGGGAAAACGGCTGTCTGCAGGTCGTGCCGGGCTCGCATAAACTGGGATATCTGGGGCTGTCCGATGAGGGGGATGGTCAGATCATGAAGGGCGTCAGTGCCGATGATCAGTTGCGCGCCGTCGGGCTGGACCCGGCGGATGTGGTCTGGCTTGAGCTGGAACCGGGGGATCTGGCGATCTGGGGGCTGATGACGGTGCATGGGTCCTTGCCCAACACATCCGATCAGGACCGCGCCTTTGCGCTGTCCTCCTATGTGCGCGCCGATACCACGGACCGGGGTGAATGGGCGTTTCGCGACGGGGTCTCAACGCCACTGGGCGACACCCCGTCCTTGTGCAAATTCGAAGCGCTGCACGAGCGGCCCGAACCGCATTATGTGACGGACAAGTGGTATGATTGACCCGCAGGGATCCGGCGCTTTGCCTGAAGGGAACGGCCACCCCTGATGCGCATGCGCCGCACAGGTTACCCTTGCGCGGCGCAGCATTCTCGGGTGATCAGGCCTCGAGCACCCGACGCAGCATTTCCACGTCTTCGGCGATCTGCCCATCGGTGGATTTCAGCTCTTCTATGCGGCGCACGCCATGCATGACCGTTGTGTGATCACGCCCGCCAAACCGGCGACCGATCTCGGGCAGGGAGCGCGAGGTGAGCTGCTTGGCCAGATACATCGCCACCTGACGCGGACGCGCATAGCTGCGCAGGCGCTTGGGGCCGATGATGTCACTCATGCGGATGTTATAGTAATCCGCCACCTGACGTTGAATCTCTTCGACGGTGATCTTGCGCTCGGAGGCGCGCAGCACATCGGACAGACAATCCTGTGTCAGTTCCATGTCGATCGGGCGACCCACCAGCGAGGCAAAGGCGAACAACCGGGTCAAGGCGCCTTCGAGCACGCGCACATTGGTGGAGATCCGCTGCGCCAGAAACTCAAGAACGCCGTCCGCAATCGTCAGACCCGGATAGGTGTTGCGATACTGTTCGACCTTGGAGAGCAGCACACCCAGACGCAGTTCGTAATCCGTCGGGTGCAGATCAACCACCAGCCCGCATTGCAGCCGCGAGCGCACGCGGTCTTCCATTTGCTTGATCTCACCGGGTGCGCGGTCAGCCGAAATGATGATCTGCTTGTTCTGATCCACCAGCGCGTTGAAGGTGTGAAAGAATTCTTCCTGGGTGCTGTCCTTGCCGGCGATGAACTGAACGTCATCCACCATCAGCACATCGACCGAACGGAACAGATGCTTGAAATCCATCATCTTGCGTTCGCGCAAAGCCTGGACAAAGCGATACATGAACTGTTCCGCCGACAGGTAAAGCACGTTCAGATCGGGCTGACGGGCGCGCAATTCCCAGGCGATGGCATGCATCAGATGGGTTTTGCCAAGGCCGACGCCGCCATAGAGGAACAACGGGTTGAACGTCACCGGCCCACCCTCGCTGACGCGGCGTGCGGCGGCATGGGCAAGCTCGTTTGGTTTGCCGACGACAAAGCTGTCAAATGTGAAGCGACTGTCCAGCGGCGCGGCCTGGAACAGTTCGGTTGGCTTGCCGGCAGGCTGTGCGCCCTCGCCAGACCGCGCATAGACGGGTTCCGCAATGCTGTCTCTTGACCTGGGTTGCAGCGTCGAGTTGGCCGAGACCTGAAAGGTCAGGCGCTGTACGCGTGCGCCGGCATTGTTGAGTTCGTAAAGGATAAGGTCGGAAAAATTCTGACTGACGTAATTTCCCAGGAAGTTGGTTGGAACCGTGAACTCTGCCACGCCGCCTTCGAGCGATGCAAATTCCAGCGGTTCAATCCAGGATTTATAGTTGTTTTGTCCTACGGTCTTGAGGAGTTTTTTTCGGAGTTGGCCCCATTTTTCTTGTGTCATTCGTGCCTCACACGTCCCCAGTTTATGGCCTACGGCCTCATTTTTTGCAGTCTCGCCCACCTCTGAGCGAACAATCCACCGGCACAGACATCCAGCCCCCGAAAAAACGAACGGAGTTCAGTCCTGAGACTGCTGGCGGCAATCCACACAGGCAACGGCTTACAGCCATTTCCCGCGCATTGCGCAGATATGTCATGACAGGGTCATGATCAGGAGCGAAGCCGATCATGACAGCAAGTTGGAAACCGCACAGGCGTGCAGATCTCTCAACATAAACGCACCCGAAACCCATGTGAGCAGCAGTAAGTTCCGGGACGCAGCCTGTCCCCCCAAGCGAGTGAATCGCTAAGACAGTGCTAGCAAGTCAGACCGTACCACAGCAACGAAACTCTGCACTTGACTCGGGCTATCCGGCAAAAGAATCTATCGTCTCTGCAGCGGGTGCCGGACATGCAAAAGGCGCCGCAGGACGCAGCGCCTTTGATTCAAAATAGAAAACTCCGAGCGGCTGCTGGTGTCAGCCCAGAGCCTTTACGCGCGATGACAAACGCGACAATTTTCGGCTTGCGGTGTTTTTATGAAACACTCCCTTGGTCACACCGCGCATCAGCTCGGGCTGAGCGGCGCGCAGAGCAGCAGTTGCGGCATCTTTGTCACCGGATGTGATGGCTTCTTCTACTTTACGCAGAAAGGTACGGATGCGCGAACGGCGGGCTTTGTTGATGGCGAAGCGCTTTTCGTTCTGACGGGCGCGCTTTTTGGCCTGAGGCGAATTTGCCATGATGTGGTCCCTTTCTCGGGTCTCTGAAACTTGTGACGTCGTGCAGCACGAAGATCAGACCCTGAGCGGGATCAACCAACCGATTCTGGCCTGAGCGGGCCGCACGCGCATGTATGACCGCGCGGTATAGCCAAGAATCCCGATCATGCAACCTGTTTCTACGCGGCGCGCCGGTTTGGCAGGCCTGGCAAAGTGGCTGCACAGGGCATCACAGGAGCACAGACCTGCTGCATTACAAGCTGATCTGCTGACGTCGGGTTGCCGGAATGCGCGGGCCGCGCCCTGATCAGGGAACGGCCCGCGGTGTTGGACGCATGCATGCGGGAGCGGGCTGAGCATCCGGAGCATGCACCTGAAAGGCGCATGCCCAGGGCGATCATTTGTCCCGGAACTGCGCGGTGCGCTTTTCCATGAAGGCGTTCATGCCCTCTTTCTGGTCTTCGGTGGCGAACAGAGCGTGGAACACGCGGCGCTCGTAATTCAGACCTTCGCTCAAGGGCAGCTCGAATGCGCGGTTCACGGCATCCTTGACGGTGAGCGAGGCGATCAGCGATTTCTCGGCGATCTTCTGCGCCGCACCCATCGTTTCTTCCATCAGCTTCTTGGCCGGGACGACCCGCGAGACGAGGCCCGCGCGTTCCGCCTCGTCTGCCGGCATGAAGCGGCCGGTGAGGTTCATGTCCATTGCCTTGGCCTTGCCGACCGCCAACGTCAGACGCTGGCTGCCACCCATTCCGGGAATGACACCCAGGTTGATTTCGGGCTGGCCGAACTTAGCGGTGTCGGATGCGATGATGAAATCGCATGCCATGGCCAACTCACAGCCGCCGCCCAGCGCATAGCCCGAGACAGCGGCAATGATCGGCTTGCGGATGTTCATCAGCCGCTGCGAGGGTTCGGCAAAGAGGTTGCGGTTGAACACCTCGACATAGGACATCTCGGACATTTCCTTGATGTCGGCACCTGCCGCAAAGGCCTTTTCAGACCCAGTAATGACAATGCAACGGACTTTGTCGTTTTCGTCGGCCTCTTCCAGAGCCGTGCACAGCTCGCCCAGCAGGTGCTGGTTGAGCGCATTCAGGGCATCGGGGCGATTCAGCTTAATCAGGCAAACGTGGTCTTCTACTTCGACGATGATCGTCTCAAAGGCCATGATCGGTTCTTTCGTTTGTTCCGGTCGAAATGCTGTCATTAAGGGGCACGGTGAAACGGTTCAAGCTATCTTTGACATTGCGGGCAGAAGAAAGATGACCGACCCGATTGAACAATTCGCCTGATATCGGTTGTACAGCCGGGGCTGCGACAGGGTTCACCCTCGCGTCCGTACACATCAAAGGAATGCTGAAAATACCCAAGTTCTCCATCGGCTTGGCGGAAATCGCGCAGGGATGATCCCCCTGCGTCAATGGCATCCCCCAACACCTGCCGGATGATCGGAACAAGGCTTGCAACACGGGGTTTGGCGATGCGCCCGGCCTTGCGATTGGGCGAGATACCTGCGCGAAACAATGCCTCGCACACATAGATATTGCCTAATCCTGCGACGATTTTCTGATCCAGCAGCACAGATTTCACCGGACTCATCTTGCCTGTGAAGGCCCTGATCAGGTGGGTTTCATGGAAATCATTGCCCAGAGGCTCGGGTCCAAGGGCACTCAGCAGCTTGTGACCATCAGCTCCGGCCGTGTCGATCAGGTCCATCGCGCCAAACCGGCGGGGATCGTTGAACGTGATGCGCGCGCCGTTTTCCATGTGAAACACCACATGATCATGCTTTTGCGCTGCCGGATGATCATGCACGAACATGCCAAGGGGATCCCCGGACACCAGCATCCGCCCGGACATGCCCAGATGAACAAGCAGGGTCTCGCCCGAGGACAGATCGGCAAGGATGTACTTTGAGCGGCGGCGCAACCGCATGACCCGCTGGCCGGTCAGCCTTTCGGCCATGCGCTCGGGAAAGGGCCAGCGCAGATCGGAACGGTTGACATCGGCGCGCGCGATCACCTGCCCCTCCATCGCTGGGGACAGGCCGCGCCTCACGGTTTCAACCTCGGGAAGTTCAGGCATGTGGAACCTCGTCAAAGGGGCGCATTGTGCCCGGTGCTCAGCGCCCTATAACAAGGCCTGACACAGAGGCAAACAAGACCCAATGACAGACGATTCCGAGAAAACCACCCATTTCGGGTTTGAAACCGTGCCCGAGGGCGAAAAGGCTGGTCGCGTGCGCGGCGTCTTTGGCTCGGTCGCGTCGAAATATGACGTGATGAACGACGTGATGAGCCTGGGCATCCACCGGATCTGGAAAGATGCTATGATGGATTGGCTCGCGCCCCGGCCCGGTCAGCGCCTGCTGGATGTGGCGGGCGGGACGGGCGACATCTCGTTCCGCTTTCTCAAGCGTGCGGGTCACGGCCACGCCACGGTGCTGGACCTCACCGAACCGATGCTGATCGAAGGGCGCAAGCGCGCCGAAGCCGAGAGCATGGCCGACAGTCTGGACTGGGTGGTCGGCGATGCGATGGCCCTGCCGTTCGAGGACAACACATTCGACGTCTACACCATCAGCTTTGGCATCCGGAACGTCACCCGCCCGCAAGAGGCGCTGGCGGAAGCCTATCGCGTTCTGCGCCCCGGTGGGCGGCTGATGGTGCTGGAGTTCAGCCAGCTTCCCAATGACGGGATGCAAAAGCTTTATGATCTGTATTCGTTCAACGTGATTCCGCGCATGGGCCAGATGATCGCCGGAGATCGTGACAGCTATCAGTATCTGGTGGAATCGATCCGCAAGTTTCCCGATCAGGAAACATTCCTGGCGATGATCCGGGACGCGGGGTTCGAAAACGCGAAGTACCGCAACCTGTCGATGGGGATTGCGGCGCTGCATTCCGGTTGGAAAATCTAGGCGATGCGCGGACCCCATAACATCTGGCGCCTTGTCGTCACCGGAGCCACGCTTGAGCGCACAGGTGCCATGGGCGTGGTTCTGGATGCCTTTGATGCACCCAAGTCCATTCGCGTCCTCGCCCGTCTGCTGGGCTTTCCGTTCCAGTGGCTGGGTTACAAGGGCGACCCCAACATGCCGCCGGTCACGCGCGCGATCACGGCACTTGGCCCGGCCTATATCAAGTTCGGCCAGATCCTGTCGACCCGGCCCGATGTGGTCGGAGACGAGATGGCCGTGCAACTGCGCGTGCTGCAGGACAAGCTGCCACCCTTCTCGATCGCGCGCGCCAAGGCCGCCATCGAGGAAGAGCTGGGCCTGCCCGTTGCCGAGATTTTCGACGATTTCAGCGAACCGATTGCGGCAGCCTCCATCGCACAGGTCCACCGGGCACGCTTGCGCGGGACCGGCGAGGACCTGGCCATCAAGGTTCTGCGCCCGGGTATCGAACGGGCGTTTCGCAAGGATGTGGACGCGTTCTATTTCGCGGCAACCATGATCGAGATTCTCGCGCCCTTCTCGCGCCGCCTGCGGCCCAAGGATGTGATCACCCATTTCGACGGGGTCGTGCAGGGTGAACTGGACCTTCGCCTGGAAAGTTCCGCCGCCTCTGAATTTGCGGCCAATACCGCAAACGACCAGGGCTTTCGGCTGCCCAAGATCATGTGGAACCTATCGGCTCGCCGCGTGATGACGATGACCTGGGCCGAGGGGTCCAATCTGGGCGATAACGCAGCACTGGATGCGGCAGGCCATGACCGCAAGGAACTGGGCGAACGGGTTCTGCGCCTGTTTCTGAACCATGCGCTGCGCGACGGATATTTTCACGCCGATATGCATCAGGGCAACCTCAAGGTGGCCCCCAATGGCGATGTGATCGCCTTTGATTTCGGGATCATGGGCCATATCGACGAATACACCCGCCGGGTCTATGCCGAGATCCTCTACGGGTTTATCCGGCGTGATTACAAACGGGTCGCCGAAGTTCATTTCGAAGCGGGCTATGTGCCGGCCGACCGGGATGTGGATGAGTTCGCCCGCGCCCTGCGCGCCGTGGGAGAGCCGATCTTCGGCATGGATGCGACCCAGATCTCGATGGGGCGCGTGCTGGCCTATCTGTTCGAGGTGACGGAACGCTTTGGCATGGAAACCAGGACCGAGCTGATCCTGCTGCAACGCACCATGGTGGTTGTCGAAGGCGTGGCGCGGTCTCTGCATCCGCATGTGAACATCTGGGAAGTCGCGCAACCGGTGGTCGAGGATTACATAAAGGGCTCTATCGGCCCCAAAGCGGTGATCCGCGATCTGACCAACACGCTGCGCGTGGTGGCCCGCTTTGGCCCGCGCCTGCCCGGTCTGGTCGAGGCCGCGTTGATCCGGCAAAGCCAGGTCGATGTGACACCGCCCAAGCGGCGCTTCTGGCGCTATGTACTGGTGGGTGTGATCGGCTTGCTGCTGGGGGCAAGCGGCGTTGTGGCGATCAGCACTCTTTTCTGAAATCGCAGCTGTGTTAGGCTGCGGCCATGGCACGGAGCAACCCATACAGACCCTTCACGCCTGATCGGCTTCAGACCGTGCGCATTCCGCAAACATCCGGCAATGCGATCAACGGGCTGGGCGAACCGGATTTCCGCCGCCCGGACGTGGTCTATTGGGCACCGGACCCCGGCACGATCCCGCATGGGAAGATGCAGGAATATTTCTACATGCGCTCGAACGAGGTTGACGGCTTCGCCGAGGCCCGTGCCCGGCGGATGGAGATCAACGAAGCCCCCCTGCCCCCGATCGCCCCAACCCCGGTGCAGCGCGATCCCGACGGCTGGACTGCACAGCTTGACCAGTTCGTGGCCTCTGGCGATTGCGAGATGATCGGAGTGGCCGAGATGAACCCGGACTGGGCCTATCAGGGTCAGACCGTGCCTCAGTCGCGGGTCATCGTTGTGGGTGTTCAGCATGATTATGACATCATGCGGACCGCTCCTGAACATACCGCCGGCCTCGAAGTGGTGCGCCAATACACCCGCGCCGGAGCTGCCGCCAAACGAATCACCGGCTGGCTGCATGAACAGGGCTGGGCAGCGCAGGCCGTGACCGGACCGCTTGCGGGATCGATCACCATGATCCCTCCGGCGCTGGCCTGCGGATTCGGAGAACTGGGCAAACACGGCTCGATCATAAATCCGGAACTGGGCGCATCCTTCCGCCTGTCGGCGGTGCTGACGGATGCGCCTTTCGCACCGACCCCGCCGCGCGATCACGGCATTGACGACTTTTGCCGGAACTGCCGGATTTGCGAGGATGCCTGCCCGCCCGAGGCCCTGTTCCCCGAAAAGAAAACCGTGCGCGGAGAGCTCAAATGGTATGTCGATTTCGACAAATGCATTCCGTTCTTCAATGAGACCCATGGCTGCGGCATCTGCATCGCGGTCTGCCCCTGGTCGCGCCCCGGCGTTGGCCTGAACCTTGCGGCGAAACTTGAGCGCCGGGCAGACCGGCGATCCGCAACCTGAGCCAGCTTGGCAAGGGGTCGCCCGCGACCTAGGATGGCGGCGGAACTGTCCCCACCCGGAGCGCCCGAGACATGCAACGCAGACTGGCTGCCATCCTCGCCGCAGACGTCGTGGGCTATTCCGCCATGATGGGCAAAGACCAGTCAGGAACCCTGGCCGCCGTTCAGGCCCTGCACAGCGAAGTGATGGGACCGGCCGCGATCGGCAATTCCGGCGAGATCGTCAAGACGATGGGCGATGGCTGGCTGATCGCCTTTGCCAGCGCCAGCGACGCGGTGAACGCGGCGATGGGCATTCAGGACAGGGTGGCGGATCGCGCCACGTTGAAATTGCGGATCGGGGTGCATCTGGGTGATGTGACCTTTTCCGAAACCGATGTGTTCGGCGACGGTGTCAATATCGCCGCGCGCCTGGAAGCTATCGCCGATCCTGGCGGGATCACGATCTCTGACCCGGTCTATGGGAGCATCGACGGCACACTCGCTCCGTCCTTTGACGATGGCGGCGAAAAGTCCCTCAAGAACATCGCCCGGCCTGTCCGCATCTGGGTGCGCATGCCACAGCAGAAACGCGACCTGTCATCGCCTGCCGTGATCCGCGCCTCGGGTCTGCCACGGCTTGTGGTCCGTCCGGTGGGCCATTCCGATCCCAGATCCGAAGTCCGCGACCTTGCCGAGGCGCTCACCTTCGACTTTGGCACCTATCTCAGCCCGGTCGTCTGGCTGCAAACCGCCGTGTCGGACGAGATGAACCCGGATGCCTATGTCTTGCAAGCCGTCTTGCGTGCTCGGGGGGACAGGCTTCGGCTGGAAACCCGGATGATCGCCCCGGACGGACAGGCGATCTGGATGGACAAACTCGACGGTACGCTGGCCGACAGTTTCGACTGGCAGGACAGCGTGGGCGAAACCGTTGTCTCCAATACTGTCGGTGCCATCATGGATTCCGAGGTACGCCGGATCGAAACCTGTGCCGACGCTGATCTGACGGCCGAACAATGTCTTCTGATGGGCATGATGACCTGGCGCAATTTCGAACCCGACGCCTTTCTGCGCGCGGTCGAATTTCAAACCCGCGCCATCGCCGCGAATCCCGATATGATCGCCGCCTATGCCGAGGCGATCATGATCACCGTGGCCGGAAAGACGGTGGGATATCATGACATGCTCGCCCCCTTTGCCGCTCGCCTGCCCGATTGGATGGACTCCGCCAAACGGTTCTCCGGACAAAGCCCCATCCTGGATCTCAACGTCGCCATCGCCGCCTATTTCGACGACAAGGACGCGGCGTCCTTGTCGCTCAAACTCTCGGACATTCTCAGGCGTGCACCTTTCGATGCGCGCGTTCTGTCTTTTGGCGGATGGGGCTATCTCTGGTCGGGTCGCACCGAGCTTGGCTTTGACTGCTTCGACAAGAGCGTGCGCTTTGGAAAGATGAACACCTTCTACGTCGCCTCGCTTGGTGGGGCAGCGACGGCCTGTGTCCAGCTTGGTCGCGATGAAGAGGCGCTGAAATACTGCCTGACAGGCATGGACATCTCAACAACATACGCAACGTTTTATAGCGCAGCGGCCGCAGCCTATGCCAATCTGGGCCAGCAGGCCAAGGCAGAGGCAGCACTTGCACGCCATCTTGAGCTGGCACCGGCCCGCTCGCTCAGATCATGGCGCGCCTATAACGATTACGGCGGATCCGAAGGCGGGAAACGCTATTTCGCGGCCCTCAGAAAAGCCGGATTGCCGGAATAGAGCTACTCCCTCAGCTTGCCAGAAATATCCCGGGGGTGTGGGGGCTGGCCCACACGCCTCGCCGTGACACTCAGAGCATCTCGAAGGCCAACGCGATCCCCTGGCCGCCGCCGATGCACATGGTCACCAGACCCTTCGATCCACCGGTCCGCTCCAACTCGTAAAGCGCCTTGATCGTGATGATTGCTCCGGTCGCACCGACCGGGTGGCCCAGCGCGATGGCACCGCCGTTCGGGTTCACCCTGGCCGCGTCGAGACCCAGTTCCTTGTTCACCGCAAGGGCCTGGGCGGCAAAGGCCTCGTTGGATTCGATCACGTCGAAATCCGCGATGCTCAGTCCGGTCTTTTTCAGCAGGTTCCGCACCGCCGGGATCGGGCCGATGCCCATGACTTCGGGGCGCACACCGGCATGGGCATAGCCGAGAATCCGGGCCTTGGGCTTGAGGCCTGCGGCGGCAGCGGCATCGGCTGTGGCCAGAACGATCGCGGCAGCACCATCGTTGATTCCGCTGGCATTTCCAGCCGTCACCGAGCCGTCTTGCTTGAACACCGGGCGCAGTCCGGCAAGGGCTTGCGCCGTGGTGGCCTTGGGGTGCTCATCCCTGACAAAGGGCACTTTCTCGCGTCTCACCATCACATCCACCGGGGTGATCTGGCTGTCGAAATAACCAGCGTCTATCGCGGCTGCGGCACGCTCCTGGCTGGCCAGTGCAAAGGCGTCCTGATCCTGCCGGGTGATCTGGTATTCCGAGGCGACATTCTCGGCGGTGACGCCCATATGGCCGGTGCCGAAGGGGCAGTTCAGCGCGCCCAGCATCATGTCGAGGGTCTTGATGTCTCCCATCTTCTGACCCCAGCGTTGGGCAGGCACGATGAACGGGCTGCGCGACATCGCCTCGGCACCGCCGGCAAGGGCGAATTCCGCATCCCCCAGCATCAGGGATTGCACCGCGGAAACAATGGCTTGCGCACCCGATCCACAGAGGCGGTTGACGTTCATTGCCGGTGTGCCGTTGGGTATGCCTGCCTGCATCGCCGCCACGCGCGAGAGATACATGTCACGTGGCTCGGTGTTGATCACATGGCCAAACACCACTGCGCCGATCTGCCCGGGCTCGACTCCGGAGCGCTCCATGGCCGCTTCGCTGGCCACGCTCGCCAGGTCTATCGGCGCGACGCTGGACAATGCACCGCCGAACGTGCCGATCGCCGTACGTGCGCCGTCCAGAATAACGATATCTTTCATGGGTTCAGCCCTCCCTCGCTCGAATCCTGCGTCAGTATGCGTCGGGCTGCTGACAAGGTCAGCCCTGACCCAGCGTCGCATGGGCTGAATTGGCGGCAGGCGTCAGGTCTGGCCTGGGGTTTTGGGTATTTCGGACCAGAAAGAAGCAGGGCGTCAGGGCAGCAGCGGCTGGCGGCTTTGCGGGGTCACAAGCCAGCAGTCGGCACCCTCGAAAACGGCCGCTGTGAGCGGGTCGCCATAGCCGGCTCCGGTGTCGAGATTGACGCGGTTGCCGTAATGGGTGGCGGCATCGATCGGGGTGTGGCCATGCACCACCAGTTTGGAGTGCGCTGGCTTGTAGTTGTGGAACTGTTCGCGGATCCAGACCAGGTCTTCTTCGGTTTGATCCGCAAGCGGGATACCGGGGCGTATGCCTGCATGCACGAAAACCAGATCGTCGGTTTCAAAGCGGGTCGGCAAGGCGTTGAGGAAAGCGACATGGGCCGGCGGCACGGCGGCACGGGCCTGTGCGTGGATATCCTTGAGGCGGGTGCGTTCGTCAAAGGTCACGCCATAGGAGGCCATGGTCGCGATGCCGCCGATGCGGTCGTGGAACCAGTGAAAGCCGACGAGCAAATGGGGGTCGTGGCGGGGGATGTCCTCCATGAACCACTGGAACATGCGGTCGTGATTGCCTTTGAGACAGGTCCAGTTGCGGCCTTCGGACTGACCCTGGATGAGCGTGTCGATCACCGCCCGGCTGTCCGTGCCGCGATCGACATAATCGCCCAGAAACACGATCCGTGCATCCGCTCCGCCGTCGGCCTCGATGCGGGCAAGCGCATCGGTGAGCATGGCGTGCTGACCGTGGATATCGCCGATGGCGTAGATGGGCTGTGTCATGCACCCGACCTGCCATGCAAAACGCCGCCCGGCAAGGGGCGGCGCTGGAGAGTTCTGCGATCAGGCAACGTCGAAGGCGAGCGGTTTGACCTGTTGGAACATTCCGGTGCCTTCGAGGGTTTTCAGTACCGTGTCGGGGATGGGATCATCGACATAGAGCAGTGCGATGGCTTCGCCGCCCACGACATTGCGTCCGAGAGTAAAGTTCGCGATGTTGACGCCGTTCTTGCCCATCGTATTGCCCAGCAGACCGATGATGCCGGGGACATCTTCGTTGGTGGTGTAGAGCATGTTGGCCCCGATCTCGGCGTCGATGTTGATGCCCTTGATCTGGATGAAGCGCGGCTTGCCATCCGAAAACACCGTGCCCGCGATGGAGCGTTCGCGTTTGGCTGTGACCACTGTGACCTTGATATAGCCGTCAAACGAGCCGGATTTGTCCTGATTCGTGGTCGAGATCTGGATCCCCTTGTCCTTGGCGATGACGGGGGCTGACACCATGTTCACATCCGGATTGGCCTTTTTCATGATGCCTGCGATGACCGCGCAATTGAGCGCATCAAGGTTCATTTCCGACACAGTCCCGTCATAGAGAATGTTGATGGCCTTGATCGGCTCGTCCGTCATCTGTCCGATGAAACTGCCCAGATGTCCGGCAAGCTTGACCCAGGGGCCCATGATGCGGGCTTCTTCGGCGGTGACCGAGGGCATGTTCAGCGCGTTTTCCACGGCACCTGTCAGCAGGTAGTTCGACATCTGCTCGGCCACCTGCAGGGCCACGTTTTCCTGTGCTTCGGTGGTGGCCGCGCCCAGATGGGGGGTGCAGACCACATTGGGCAGGTTGAACAGCGGGTTGTCGACAGCCGGTTCGACCGAGAACACGTCGAAGGCTGCCCCGGCGACATGGCCGGATTTCAGCAGATCGGCCAGGGCCTCTTCATCCACCAGCCCGCCGCGCGCGCAGTTGATGATGCGCACGCCCTTCTTGGTTTTTTCCAGGTTTTCGCGGCTGAGCACATTGCGCGTGGCATCGGTGAGCGGCACATGCAGCGTGATGAAATCGGCGCGCTTGAGCAGGTCATCGAGTTCGACTTTTTCCACCTGCATCTTGGCAGCCTTTTCGTCCGACAGGAACGGATCATAGGCCAGAACCTTCATGCGCAGACCGCGCGCGCGGTCACATACGATCGAGCCGATGTTGCCTGCGCCGATCACACCAAGGGTCTTGTTGGTCAGTTCGACCCCCATGAACTTGGACTTTTCCCATTTGCCCGCATGGGTGGATGCCGAGGCTTCGGGGATCTGGCGCGCCACGGCAAACATCATCGCGATTGCATGTTCCGCCGTGGTGATCGTGTTGCCGAAGGGCGTGTTCATCACGATCACGCCTTTCTTGCTGGCCGCGTCCTTGTCGATATTGTCAGTGCCGATTCCCGCGCGCCCCACGACCTTGAGGTTGGGTGCCGCGGCCAGGATCTTGTCCGTCACCTTGGTGGCCGAGCGGATTGCAAGACCATCGTACTGGCCGATGATTTCGGCAAGCTTGTCCTTGTCTTTGCCCAGATCGGGTTGAAAATCGACGTCGATACCCCGGTCACGGAAAATCTGAACGGCTGTCTCGGAGAGTTCGTCGGAGACGAGTACTTTGGGAGCCATGGGTTTGGTCCTTCTGGAGAGTTGGGTCAGCTTAAGGTGGGTTTGCACCCACCCTACGGTCAGGGTGTCGGGCGGGGATCAGCCCACCATCATGCGGCCTGGGATTGAGCGGCGATTTCGGCCTGAAAGGCCCAGTCGAGCCAGGGCAGCATTGCTGCGATATCCGAAGTCTCGACCGTGGCACCGCACCATATGCGCAGGCCCGCAGGGGCGTCGCGATAGGCGCCGATATCCAATGCGATGTTTTCATCGCCCAGGCGTTTGGCCACGGCCTTTGCAAAGGCTGCCCCGTCGATGATGCGCGCATCGCTGAATGTCAGGCAGACAGATGTGTTGGACCGCGTGGCCGGATCAGAGGCCAGGAAGTCGATCCAGTCATGCGCTGCCACGAAATCGGCGATGGCGGCCGTGTTGGCATCCGCACGCGCGATCAGACCTGTGAGACCTCCGATCGAGCGGGCCCAGGCGAGGCAGTGGAGATAATCCTCGACCGCAAGCATGGAGGGTGTGTTGATGGTTTCCCCGGCAAACACGCCTTCGATCAGCTTGCCGCCCTTGGTCAGGCGGAAGATCTTGGGCAGGGGCCAGGGCGGCGTATAGCTTTCCAGCCGCTCAACCGCGCGGGGGCTGAGGATGAGCATGCCATGTGCCCCTTCTCCGCCCAGCACTTTTTGCCAGCTGAAGGTGGTCACATCCAGCTTGTCCCACGGCAGATCCATGGCAAAGGCCGCCGAGGTGGCATCGCACAGGGTGAGACCTTCGCGGGTGGCGGGGATCACGTCGCCATTGGGGACGCGCACGCCAGAGGTGGTGCCGTTCCACGTAAAGCAGACGTCGCTGTTCCAGTCGACGGCCGTCAGATCGACGATCTCGCCATATTCGGCGGTTGTGACCTTGGCGTCGAGTTTGAGCTGTTTGACCGCGTCTGTCACCCAGCCCGAGCCGAAGCTTTCCCAGGCGAGCATTTCGACGCCGCGTGCACCCAGCAGGTTCCACATCGCCATTTCATAGGCACCGGTGTCAGAGGCCGGTACGATGGCGATCTTGTACTCTGCCGGGACGCCGAGAATCTCGCGCGTCTCTTCGATGGCGGCTTTGAGCTTGGCCTTGCCGATGGCGGCGCGGTGGGAGCGGCCCAGAGCGGCGTCAGACAAGGCATCGAGCGTGAATGTAGGGGGTTTGGCGCAGGGGCCAGAGGAAAAACGCGGATTTGCCGGCCGCGTGCCGGGTGTTTCAATAGCCATTGATGCTATCCTTCCAGATAAGCGCCCTTCGTTGGGGAAGGGTGTCCCACCGCCGCAGATACGGCCTGTCCCGGTCTGGTGCAACAGGGAAATGATAGGTATAGCGCCGCATCAGGATACAAAAGCGACATCTGCGTAACCGATCGGAAACTCTGTCTCATGTTCATAGCAACTCTTCTGACCACACCCGGAACCGGAAGGCTGGACCTGGCTCTTGTGGATAGCCTGCGCAATGCCTGGGGCGGCGGCGATGTCCTGTGGCTGGCACCGGATGAGGCAGCCGAGTTCGCTTTGCCTGCGATGCCCGCCAACCTCTGGACTGTCTGGGCCGAAGTTCAGGCGCTGGGCGTGGACCTTGCGGTGCAGCCTGCCGCGGGGCGACGGAAAAAGATGCTGCTGGCCGATATGGACAGCACGATGATCCGGCAGGAATGCATTGACGAACTGGCTGACGAGGCCGGGGTAGGCGCGCATGTCAAGGATATCACCGCGCGGGCGATGAACGGAGAGCTGGATTTCGAAGCCGCATTGATCGAAAGGGTCGCCTTGCTCAAGGGGCTTCCCGAGGGGGTCATTGCCAAGGTACTGGCCGAACGGATCGAGATGATGCCCGGCGGGCGCGCATTGGTGGCCACGATGCGGGCGCAGGGTGGCTATGCCGCGCTGGTGTCGGGCGGCTTCACGGCCTTCACCGGGCATGTCGCGCAGGAACTGGGGTTTGATGAAAACCGGGCCAATGCCCTGCTGGTCGAACAGGGCGTGCTGACAGGACAGGTCGGCCTGCCGATTCTGGGGCGCGCGGCGAAGGTGCAGGCGCTGGAAGAGATCACCGCGCGTCTGGGCATTACCCATGGCGATGTGATGGCCGTGGGTGACGGTGCCAATGATCTGGGCATGCTTGGACGCGCAGGGGCCGGCGTGGCGCTGCATGCCAAACCATCCGTGGCCGCCGAATGCGATCTGCGGGTGAACTACGGGGATCTGACCGCCCTGCTCTATCTGCAGGGCTATGGCCGGGATGAGTTCGTAGCCTGACGCGCGCGCCGCGCTTCAGGGCGACAGCAACCCGGCGGCTGGGCGTATGAGGCCGGTCGTCAGCCGGCGTCGATTGAGGATGGGCGCGTTCATATAGGCCTGCGCCGCCTCATGTGCGCGATCAAGCACACCAAGACGCACCAAAATAGCGGTGATCGCGCATTCGCTGGCGCGGGTGGCTCCATCCGTGATCTTGAGCGCCACCCCCAGTTTTTGCCGGGGCAGAATGGCGACGAACACCGCTTCGGCCCCGGTCTTGATCGCAGCAGCACCCCCCATGGCGCGCATCAATCGGGTGCAGGAGCGCCCCTCGCCCGCCACCAGTTCGGGGTGGAGCATCATCGCCTCGCGCAGCCGCGCCTCGGCAGAGCCCGAGGGGGCGGCGGCAAAGCGGGCCATGGCACGGGCCAGACCCAGAACCGTTGTCTGAAAATTGGGGGCCGAGCATCCGTCGATGCCGTAACCGGGGCTGTCCTGGCCTGTGGCACGCTCGAAGGCGTCCTTGCAGGCCAATTGCACCGGATGGTCGGGGTCAACGTATTCGGGGCCTGCACCCATGTCCTTGGCCAAGGTCAGAAACCCGCAATGCTTGCCCGAGCAGTTGTTGTGATACTGGCAGGGGGTTTCATCCGCGCGGATCATCTCATGCGCGCGCGCCTCGTCATAAGGCAGATGCGCGCCACAGCGAAAAGCGTCATCGTCTAGCCCCAGATTGCCCAGCCATGCCTGAACGCGATCGGTATGAATGCGCGCTCCGCTATGGGATGCACAGGCCAGCGCCAGCTGTTGGGTCGTCAGCCCCGCGCGATCCGCAGCCCCGCTTTCCAGAAGCGGCAGGGCCTGAACCATCTTGCTGGAGCTGCGCGGATAAATCAGCGTGTCCGGCGCGCCCCAGGCATCAACGATCTGCCCGGTGTCATCGCAGATCACGGCATGACCGGTATGCAGGCTTTCCAGCAAATCACCGCGCCAGATTTCGGCCATTGGAACAGGCTGGGACATGATGTACCTCAATTCTTGGCGATTTCCTGCCAATCGCCCTTTCGTCTAATGCGAATATTCCCTAAATATGGCAATTGTCGAGAGCGCCCGGTTCCGATCAAACGCAGACGGCCAGAACAGGCCGCAGGAGCAGGGCAGAACAGATTGAGGTTACGGACAGCTGGAGGCTGGACACATGGCTGTAGACTTGGGATTTAAACTCACGCGCCTGATGGCAGGACTGAGCTTGGCCGCGCTGGTTTCGACCGGTGCCATCGCGCAGGAAGAAAGCACCAACCGCGTTGCCGCCAAGACCGACTGGAGCGTTTTCGTCGAAAGCGACCCGACCGAATGCTGGGGCGTGTCTGCGCCCAAAGAGACGGTGAACACCCGCGATGGTCGCGTGGTGGCGGTGCAACGCGGAGACATTCTGCTGTTTGTCTTCTATCGACCGGGCGAAGACGTAAAAGGACAGGTGACCTTCACGGGCGGCTATCCGTTCGCGAATGGATCGACCGTCAGCCTGCAGGTCGGCAGCAACTCGTTTGAACTGTTCACCGAGGGTGAGTGGGCCTGGCCTGCATCGGCTGCAGATGATGCCAAGATCATCACCGCAATGAAGCGCGGCGCACAGGCAACCCTGACAGCCCGCTCAAGCCGGGGCACGCAAACCGTCGACACCTTCTCCTTGCTGGGCTTCACCGCCGCGGTCGAGGATGCCGAGGCGCGCTGCGGCGGCTGACGCGCTGACGCGCGCGCGGCGCAGGCGCTCAGGATCGACCGGTTGCCGTGCGGCCTGCCTGTGGCGTTCAGAGGCGCAGAACGGTGTACCGGCGCTGGCCAAATACCTTTTGCATCGCAGGGGCCATCCTATATAGAGGCGCATCAACCCCAAAGACGAGTACGCCCGATGTCCGCGCAGGCACCGATCACCCAAGATGTCATGACGATCCCCCGGAAACTGCCCGAGGGGCCGGTGAACCTTGTCGGTCTGACCCGGGATCAGCTGCGCGACACTCTGATCGCTCATGGCACGCCGGAACGGCAGGCCAAGATGCGGGTCGGGCAGATCTGGCAGTGGATCTATCAATGGGGCGTGCGGGATTTCGAGGTCATGACCAACCTCAGCAAATCCTATCGCGCGGAACTGGCCGAAAAATTCGTCATCGAAATCCCCGAGGTGGTGTCCCGGCAGGTCTCGACGGACGGAACGCGCAAATATCTGGTGCGCATCGCCGGCGGCCATGAAGTCGAAGTGGTCTATATCCCAGAAGAGGGACGCGGCACGCTTTGCGTGTCCTCGCAGGTGGGCTGCACGCTGACCTGCTCGTTCTGTCACACCGGCACGCAGAAACTGGTGCGCAACCTTACCGCCGGTGAAATCGTGGGCCAGATCATGATGGCGCGCGACGATCTGGATGAATGGCCTGTTCCCGGTGCACCCAAGGACGAGACGCGGCTTTTGTCCAACATCGTTCTGATGGGCATGGGCGAGCCTCTCTACAATTTCGAGAATGTGCGCGACGCAATGAAGATCGCCATGGATCCGGAAGGGATATCCCTGTCCCGGCGCCGCATCACGCTCAGCACATCCGGCGTCGTGCCGGAAATCGCACGAACCGCCGAAGAAATCGGCTGTCTGCTGGCCGTCTCGTTCCATGCCACCACCGATGACGTGCGCGACCGGTTGGTGCCGATCAACAAGCGCTGGAACATCGCCACCCTGCTGGATGCGCTGCGCGACTACCCGCGGGTCAGCAATTCGGAACGCATCACCTTTGAATATGTGATGCTCGACGGTGTGAATGACAGCGATGAGGACGCCCGCCGCCTTGTCCGCCTGATCGAAGGCATCCCTGCCAAGGTGAACCTCATCCCGTTCAACGAATGGCCCGGCGCGCCCTATAAACGCTCGTCCAACAACCGGATCCGCGCCTTTGCCGATATCATCTACAAGGCAGGCTACGCCTCGCCGATTCGCACACCGCGCGGCGAGGATATTCTGGCCGCCTGCGGTCAGCTGAAATCCGCGACCGAACGCGCGCGCAAATCCCGCAAGGAGATTGCAGCCGAGGCCGGCCTCTCGTCGTGATCGCCTGCATCTTTCTGGTCTGAAATACCCCTCTTTTGGTGCGCCATCAGACCCGGCCCGAATTGTGTCCCAATTCGGAACAGTCGCCCCGAAAATTCCCCTTTGTGGAACCATTGGTGCCGCGATCAACAATCAGTTTCCAATCCATAAACAACCGCACTGGATTGAGAGCATAAAATGTTGAACGCAGAAACAAGCAGCCAAGTATTGGAAACCTCCGTAGTCGATTTTCTCGCTGATGAACGGCGCAAGGCGCTATCAAAGCGCGAATGGCAATTCCGCATGCGCGGCTACGGATATGGTATCCGGGATCATGGCGACCGCCAGATCGTCACCAAACTGCCGCAAGGCGTCACGCTGGGGATTCTTCCTTCAAGCTTCGCATGACCCAGTACAGAACGTGCTCTGGATGACTGCGGCCCTTGGGGGTCGGCATCCAGGGCACGTCAACGCCCCGGTATCGACTTGCGCGGCGGCGCGGGTTCCCAATTGTCAATGAGATCCACGGCTTCGGCGGCTGTATCCACAAAGCGGAACAGATCGAGGTCCTCGGCAGAAATCGTGCCGGCCTCGGCCAGAGCGGTCCAGTTGATGATCTTCTCCCAGAACGCCCGGCCAAACAGCAGGAACGGGATTCGTTCCATCCGTCCTGTCTGGATCAGAGTCAGGCTTTCAAACATCTCATCCAGCGTTCCGAATCCGCCCGGAAACACGCAGATCGCCCGCGCACGCATCAGGAAATGCATCTTGCGGATGGCGAAATAGTGGAAATTGAAACTCAGCTCAGGGGTGACATAGGCATTGGGCATCTGCTCATGCGGCAGAACGATGCTCAGCCCGATCGAAATACCGCCGGCGTCGGCCGCACCGCGATTGCCTGCCTCCATCACACCGGGGCCGCCTCCGGTGGCAATGACGTATTCGCGGCATCCGGTTGCAATCGACTTTTCGGTCATCAGGCGGGCAAACTCGCGCGCTTCGTCGTAATACTCCGACAGCTCTGCCAGCGTTTTGGTGCGTGCGCTGTCCTTGTTGGCCGGTGAGGGAATACGCGCTCCCCCAAACAGCACGATCGTGCTTTCGATGCCGCGTTCTTCCAGCAGGAGTTCTGTTTTCTGCAGCTCCAGTTGCAGACGCACCGGGCGCAATTCCGGGCGATACAAAAACTCTTCATCCGCAAAGGCAAGCCTGTAGGCCGACGATTCCGTCTGCCGTGTGCTGGGAAGGTCTTTGGTCGCAACGCTATCTTCACGCGCATCGCGGAAACGACTGTGGCGGCGTTCTGTCATATCGGTCTTGTCCTTGTGAGAGCTTGTCCAATCCCTATAGGTTCGCCGGGAAAAGAGCTACGGCGAAGGATGCAGGTAATGAACTGGACGGCAGAAATCGAGGCAGCATGGTCACGCATCGCGCCCCATGTGCGGCGCACGCCGGTTCTGATGGGCTGTGATCTGGGGCTGGCGCAGCCATCGGATCTCAAGTTTGAGCAGATGCAGCATACCGGTAGTTTCAAACCCCGCGGCGCGTTCAACACCCTGCTGTCTTCGCACGTGCCCCGGGCGGGCGTGGTGGCCGCATCGGGCGGCAATCACGGCGCGGCCGTGGCCTTTGCGGCGGGCCGGCTTGGGCATCGGGCGACAATCTTCGTACCGGAAATAGCCGGACCGACCAAGATCAACCTGATCCGGGAAACCGGGGCTGATCTGCACGTGGTGCCCGGAGCCTATGCCAATGCGCTCGAGGCCGCGCAAGCGTTCGAGGCGCAATCGGGGGCGATGCAGATCCATGCCTATGACTCCATTGGCACCGTGGCCGGGCAAGGCAGCGTCGCCGCCGAATGGGACGCGCAGGGACTGGAGGCCGACACCGTCATCATCGCCGTCGGCGGCGGCGGTCTGGTTGCCGGTGCAATGGGCTGGTGGGCCGGGCGGCGCAAGATCATCGCCGTCGAGCCGGTGACCTCCTGCGCCCTGCATGCGGCACTGGAGGCCGGCGCGCCGGTGGATGTCGAGGTGGCTGGCATCGCGGCGAATGCTCTGGGCGCAAAGCGGATCGGGCAGATCTGCTTTGATCTGGCCCGGGAGACCGGTGCGCAATCGGTGCTGGTGCCGGACGAGGCCATCGCGGCCGCCCAAAGTCTCTTGTGGCGCCAGCTGCGTCAGTTGGTGGAACCGGCCGGGGCTACCGCTTTGTCGGCCGTGATGAGCGGGGCCTATGTGCCAGAACCCGGTGAGCGGGTTGCGGTTCTGGTCTGTGGTGCCAATCCGGCACCTGATCCGCTGAGCTGAGACACACAGAGTCCATTGCCACGAGCTGCCCCCGCCGGTATAGGGGCCGGGATCAGATGACCAAGGGGAATGCGCAAGTGTCCAACGCTCAGCTTGAAGCCGCAATCGAAGCCGCCTGGGAGGCGCGCGATACCATTACGCCCGCGACCACGGGCGAGGCACGCGAAGCCATCGAAGACACGCTCAACGCGTTGGACGGAGGCAGCCTGCGGGTCGCTGAAAAGCAGGACGACGGCAACTGGCACGTGAACCAATGGGCCAAGAAGGCGGTCCTGCTTGGCTTCCGCATCAAGAATATGGAGCAGCACGAAGGCGGACCGCAGTCCGGCGGCTGGTGGGACAAGGTCGACAGCAAGTTCAAGGGCTGGGGCGACACCCAGTGGAAATCCGCCGGGTTCCGTGCCGTGCCGAACTGTGTGGTGCGTAAATCGGCGTTCATCGCACCCGGTGTGGTGCTGATGCCGTCTTTCGTGAACCTCGGTGCCTATGTCGACGAAGGCACGATGGTTGATACTTGGGCCACCGTTGGATCCTGCGCGCAGATCGGCAAGAACGTCCATCTGTCGGGCGGTGTCGGCATCGGCGGCGTTCTGGAGCCGATGCAGGCAGGCCCGACGATCATCGAGGACAATTGCTTTATCGGTGCCCGTTCGGAAGTGGTTGAAGGCTGCATCGTGCGCGAAGGCTCGGTTCTGGGCATGGGCGTGTTCATCGGCCAGTCCACCAAGATCGTGGACCGCGAGACCGGCGAAGTCATGTATGGCGAAGTGCCGCCCTATTCGGTGGTGGTCGCGGGGTCGATGCCCTCCAAGAACAACGTCAATCTCTATTGCGCCGTGATCGTGAAGCGCGTCGATGAGCGGACACGCTCGAAGACCGGCATCAACGAGCTTTTGCGCGACTGAAACTGCGCGCGTTACAGAGCGTAACGCGAACGTGACAAAACGGCAGAACATTGTTTGTTCTGCCGTTTTAAGTCGGCGGATATACGCGTTGCATGGAATTGCTGTTTGCATATATCGCCGGACTTCTGACGCTGATCAATCCTTGTGTCCTGCCCGTCCTTCCCATCGTTCTGGCAACCGCTCTGAACGCGGACCGGCGCGGTCCTCTGGCGCTGGCGGCGGGGATGAGCGTGTCTTTGGTCACTTTTGGCATGCTGGTCACGACCATCGGCCGTTCGATCGGATTGACCGAAGAGCGGTTGGCGGATGCCGGGGCCATGGCGATGCTGCTGTTCGGTGCGGTGCTTTTGATGCCCCGCCTGTCGGCCCGGTTCGAAACCGCCCTGGCCGGTGTGTCGGCCCGCGCCGACAACTCGCTTCATCACAGCAGCGCCAGCGGGCTGAACGGGCAGTTTCTGGGCGGGTTGCTGTTGGGCGCGGTCTGGTCGCCCTGCATTGGCCCGACGCTGGGCGGGGCCATTGCCCTGGCCAGTCAGGGCGAAAGCCTGTTCTGGGCCTTTCTGATCATGGTCGGGTTCGCCCTTGGAGTGTCGACCCTGATCATCGGGATCGGCATCGGCGGGCAGGAAGTCCTGCGCTCGCGCGCTCAGGCGCTGCGGGGTCTGGCGGTTCGCTCAAAAACCATACTCGGGGTGGTCTTCGTGGCCGTGGGCCTGATGATCCTGTTCAAGCTGCACCATGCCTTTGACCGCTGGGCGCTCCAAAACCTGCCGCACTGGCTGACTGATCTTTCCGTATCTTTCTGACAACAAGGAGACTGACATGAAACGACGCGCATTTGTTCTTTCGGCACTGGGTGCCTGCGTGGCCTTGCCCGGTATCGCCCTTGCGGGCGGTTTGAAAACCGTGGCATTTGACGACAGCGATCCGATTGCCACGGCCCTCGCAGAGGGAAAAACCGTCTTTGTGGATTTCACCACCGACTGGTGCTCGACCTGCGCGGCACAGGACCGGGCGATGGAAGCGCTGCGCAGCGCGAATCCGGAATATGACGCCAACATCGTCTTTGTGCGGGTGGATTATGACAAGTTCGGAAATGCTCCAGTCGCCACCAGCCGCAACATCCCGCGCCGTTCGACCCTGATCGTGCTGAAGGGCGAGCAGGAGCTTGGACGGATTGTCGCCGGCACCAGCAAGTCGGACATCAAGGCACTGATGGACACAGCCCTGAAGGCCGCAACGACCTCGTGAATCACTCTGTTCCCTGACTGGCGGCTGCGGTATAGCGCGATGCATGAGCGACAAACCACATAAAGTCAGCCGCCAGCAGGTCTATACTCTTCTGGTCGAAATCGGCCGTAAGGAGGGCGATGGCTTGCCCAAGAAGGCGACCGGCGCGGCCCTTGTGGTCTATGCCTCGGGCGTCGATGAGGGCGAGGCCGTCCGCGAGACAGTGGCTATTCTCAAGCAGGCAGATACCGCACCGTTGGATGTGACCGGGTACGGCACACTGGATGAGCGGCTTGAGCAGGGCCATGAGATCGATGAGGAAGAGCGGGCGCTCATGGCGCGTGCGCTCGAGGAAAACGCCGTCATCGTCGCGCAGATGACCCCATTTTTCGACGAGGACGATCAGGCCGCGCGGTAATCCGCAAGCACCTGCGCATCGTAAGGACGCAAAACCGGATAGAGCGATTTTCCGTGGTCCGGCAGGAAGGCATGATCCAGATCGCGCAGCTGGCTCTCGGCCAGAAGCCGCGGTTTGCGACGGATGCGCCCGATATAGAGGCTTTCTGCGGCTGTACCGGCCGCATCAAGCGCCTCGTGATCGGGCAACAAAACCTGAGAATAGCGGATCGTGCCCATCAGAGGGACGGGAGCGGCCGCCGATGCTCCGGCAAGATGGCAGGCAGGCACAAGAACCGCCTCCTGACCAAACAGGTATTCGACTTCCGAGCCACGGATCACGATGCGCTGATCCGGCGCAACGGTAATGTCCTGCTTGAGGCCGAAGAACGGAGCGCGCAGGCGGATCGGCCGATTGCGCCCCCGTGCAGGCACCTCACGGTCAATACGGTGCAGAACGGGTACGACGTCGCCTGCAGCGGTCATAACGGTGTCACCGCGTGTCAGGCTTCCGACAGGTCGGTACCCGCGCGGCGTGGCAACAGGCGTATCAGGTGTCAACGTCGGGGCGGGACCGATGCGTTCGATATGGGTTGCGGCGGCGAAAAAGACGACGTCATCCGAAAACTCGCGCTGACCATCGCCCAGACACAGGGCACGCAGATCACGCATCAGGATGGGTTGGGGTGCCGTCACCGGGAACATAGCGATCGTCGACGTGCCCAAGCGTTCAACGGCGATCAGCCCCCGGCGCGCCGGGGAATCCCAGCTATAGGTGATGCGCAGCAGATCGGTGCGCCCGGTCTCGGCATGGCTGATGGCGCAGTGATGAAGATCATCTCCGTTCGAGATCACCAACGTCAACCCGCCTCCGGGGATGGCCTGCAGGCTGATCTGCAAAGGCCCGGCGATGCTCTGGCTGAAGGTCAGAAGAGGTTGCGGGCGGCGTTGCGGAGACACGCCGGTTTCGATCACCAGACTGCCTTGCGCAACCAGAAGATGGGCAGGTATCGCTTCGAAATGCGCGTTCGGGCGCGCGCCATGTGGCCCAAGGCCCTGCGCGTCAAAACATGCGTCAGAATGATCTGCGATTGCGATCCAAGCCATGCCCGGTGATTTGCCTGTACTGCGTCTTGCCCGCGTTTCTCGCGGGTCGGTAGGCTGGAAACTACCATCAGGCGGCCATTGCGTGAATCGATTTGTCTTGAGAAGGGGTTGGCTTTGGTGCGAATTCGCCCCAACTGTGGCGGGAAACGCTCAATATGCCGCCAAACAAGGATGTTTTTGAATGCCTGACACAGATGCCGCCGCTTTGACCGCCGACCTGATCCGCTGCCCGTCGGTGACGCCAGAAGAAGGCGGGGCGCTGGTCGTGCTGGAACAGATGCTGACCGAGGCCGGGTTTGACTGCGCCAGGGCAGATCGGGGCGGCGTCGCCAATCTCTTTGCCCGCTGGGGAGAAAAAGGGCATCCGCGCAGCTTTGGGTTCAACGGACATACCGATGTGGTGCCGGTTGGCGATCGGGCGGCCTGGACCAAGGATCCCTTCGGAGCGCAGATCGTGGACGGTGTGATGTACGGGCGCGGGGCGACGGACATGAAATCGGGCGTGGCGGCCTTTGCCGCAGCGGCGGTGGATTTCGTGCGCGACACCCCCCCTGATGGTGCCGTCATACTGGCGATCACGGGCGATGAGGAAGGCGATGCGGTCGATGGCACGACGGCCTTGCTGGAACATATGGAGCGCACAGGCGAGGCCATGTCGGTGTGTCTGGTGGGCGAGCCGACCTGCCCCGACGAGATGGGCGAGATGATGAAGATCGGGCGGCGCGGGTCGATGACGGCCTATTTCACCGTGACCGGTGTTCAGGGCCATTCGGCCTATCCGCACCGCGCAAAGAATCCCATGCCTGCCATCGCGCGGCTGATGGACCGGCTTGCCTCGCACCGGCTTGATGAAGGGTCGGATCATTTCGATGCCTCGACGCTGGCCGTCGTGACGATTGATACCGGGAACCCGGCCAACAACGTCATCCCGGCGCAGACGCGCGCAACCGTGAACATCCGCTTTAACGATCATCATACAGGCGCGGGGATCTCTGACTGGCTGCGCGCCGAGGCAGATGCGGTGGCAGAAGCCTTTGATGTCCGCATCGACATGGACGTGAAGATTTCCGGAGAAAGCTTTCTGACACCCCCGGGTCCGCTTCCGGATCTTGTGGCCGCGGCGGTGAAGGCCGAAACCGGGCGCGATCCGGTGCTGTCGACCACCGGGGGCACCTCGGACGCGCGCTTTGTCAAGAACCACTGCCCGGTGGTGGAATTCGGGCTGGTTGGCAAGACAATGCACCAGGTGGACGAATGCGTTCCGGTCGAGCAGATCCACCAACTCAAGGCGATCTATGGGCGCATTCTTCGGGATTACTTTGCATGACCCAGGTGACCATCTCCGTGACCGATCAGCCCGAGCTTTGCTTCAAGCTGCGCGAGGCCGTTTTCATGGATGAGCAGGGCTTTCCCGAAGATCGCGACGCAGAGGATGCGGTTGCCCTGCATCTTCTGGCCAAGGCGGCAGACACCCCCGTTGGTGCAGCCCGCATCGTGTTCAACAAGGACACGGCCAAGATCGGGCGCGTCTGCGTTGTGCCCGAGGCGCGTGGTGCCGGGCTGGGTGCCGCCATCATCCGCGCTGCGATGGAGATTGCCCGGGATATGCCCGGCGTCAAAACGGCTGCGCTGAGCGCGCAGGTCAGCGTGATGGGCTTTTATGAGGGCCTGGGTTTTGTCGCGCTGGGCCCCGAGCATGACGATCTTGGCGTGCCACATCAGATGATGGTGCAGGATTTGTGACACAGCGCACGCTTGTCATCATGCTCAAGGAACCACGGCCCGGGCGTGTGAAAACGCGGCTTGGGCGCGAGATCGGCATGGTGGCGGCAGCGTGGTGGTTTCGCAGGGCAGCGCTGGCGCTGATCCGCAGGATGCGCGACCCGCGTTGGACCATCGTGCTGGCCGTGTCTCCGGATCGGGCCGGTTTGGAGAGCCGGCTCTGGCCCGGCGAACTGACCCGCGTTCCGCAAGGGGCGGGTGATCTTGGGGATCGGATGGGGCGGATGTTGCGTTCCATGCCGCCTGGGCCGGTTTGTGTGATCGGGGCGGATATTCCGGATGTGACCGCTGCGCGCGTAGCCGAGGCGTTTGCCGCCTTGGGTCAGGCGGATGCCGTGGTGGGTCCGGCCGAGGATGGCGGATACTGGCTGATCGGACTGAAACGGACGCGGGCGGTACCGCCGGGACTGTTTGCCGGCGTGCGTTGGAGTACGGCGCATGCCTTGAGCGATACATTGCAGACATTGCCCGGCTGGGATGTGGCACAGGTGGCGCGGCTACGGGATGTGGATCGCGCGGCTGATCTGATGGCCCCGACGCCTGCCCTTCCCGAAAGCAGCTGATGCGATCGCATTTCCCCCGATGATCGGTGTGGCGCAGCGGGCTATGCGGGTGTATGAGATCGGGTGACATGAGCCGTATTCCCACGAAGGCCGAGATCCTCGACTGGATCGCCGCCAACCCGACCCTCACCTCGAAACGCGACATATCCAAAGCTTTTGGGATCAAGGGTGCTGCCCGCATTGATCTCAAGCGCCTGCTCAAGGAGTTGGAAGCCGAGGGGCATCTGGCCAAGCGCAAGCGCAGTTACAGCGACCCGGATCGCCTGCCACCGGTCAGTGTCCTGCAGATCAAGGCTCCGGACGGGAATGGTGATCTGTTCGCGCGCCCGATGGAGTGGCATGGCGAAGGCGTCGAGCCAATCATTCTGATGGTGCTGCGCGCCAGCGATCCCACCCTCAAGGAAGGCGACCGCATCCTGGCGCGCATGACGGTCGTGCAAGAGGAAGACCACAATTACGAGGCGCGGCTGATCCGGCGCATCGGGACGTCTCCGCGCAAGATTCTGGGTGTGTTTCGCAAGACCGCAGAAGGCGGGCGTATCGTGCCTATCGACAAGGCCGGACAGAACGAATGGCTGGTTCCTGCCGCCAATACACTCAGCGCAAAAGACGGCGAACTGGTCGAGGGCGAACAGGCCGGACCAAAGGACCGCATGGGCCTGCCGCGTGCGCGCATTGTGGCAAGGCTGGGCGATCCGACCGGACCAAAGGCCGTGTCGCTGATCGCCATTCATCAGCATGGCATCCCCGATCAGTTTCCCGAGGCCGCGATTGCCGAAGCAGATGCCGCCAAGCCGCTGGGCGTGAAAGGGCGCGAAGATCTGCGCGATTTGCCATTGATCACCATCGACCCATCGGACGCGCGCGATCGTGACGATGCCTGTTTCGCGCAGGCCGATGATGATCCGAAGAACCCGGGCGGGCATGTGATCTGGGTCGCCATTGCCGATGTCGCCGCCTATGTGAAAACCGGTTCCGCGCTGGATGCCGAAGCGCGCAATCGCGGCAACTCGACCTATTTCCCCGACAGGGTTGTGCCGATGCTGCCGGATCGGTTGTCGGGTGATCTGTGTTCCTTGCACGAGGGCGTGCCACGCGCCTGTGTCGCCGTGCGGATGCGGATCAACGCGGATGGCGAAAAGATCGACCATCACTTTGTGCGCGGGTTGATGCGCTCGCCCCGGGCGCTGCACTATCAGGAGGTGCAGGCCGCGATGGACGGCGCGCCAAATGAGCGGACTTTGGACCTGTTAGAGCCTGTTTTGAAGCCGCTTTACGCAGCCCATCATGCGCTCAAGAAGGCCCGCGATGCGCGTCAGCCTCTGGATCTGGACCTGCCCGAGCGGCGGATCGAGATCGCTGAAGATGGCACTGTTTCCTCGGTGAATTTCCGCGAGAGGCTGGATGCGCACAGGCTGATCGAAGAGTTCATGATCCTTGCCAATGTCTCTGCCGCTGAAACGCTGACAAGCAAAAGATCGCCCTTGCTGTTCCGCGTGCATGAAGAACCCAGCCCCGAAAAGCTGGACGCGTTGCGCGAAACCGCCGGAGCGGCCGGCTATACGCTGGCCAAGGGGCAGGTCCTGCAGACACGGCATCTGAATGCGCTGCTGAATGCGGCCGCCGGGACGGACGAAGCCGAATTGATCAACATGTCTACCTTGCGATCAATGACGCAGGCCTATTACTCGCCACAGAACTTTGGGCATTTCGGGCTGGCTCTGAAGAATTATGCCCATTTCACCTCACCCATCCGACGCTATTCCGACCTGATCGTGCACCGCGCGCTGATCTCGGCCCATGGCTGGGGCAAGGATGGTTTGTCTCCGGACGAGATCGAGCGGCTGGAGCAGACGGCCCAGCATATTTCAGACACCGAGCGTCGCTCGATGATGGCCGAACGCGATACCACCGACCGCTATCTGGCGTCCTATCTCAGCGAACGCGTCGGGAATGAATTCACAGGCCGGATCAGCGGGATTGCCCGGTTCGGAGCTTTCGTCAAACTGGATGAAACCGGGGCCGACGGGCTGATCCCCATCCGGTCCCTGGGGCGTGAGTACTTCCATTTCGACCGGGACGCGGGGACGCTGATGGGATCAGATACCGGCTTGCTGATCGCCATTGGTCAGCGCGTGACCGTGCGCCTTGCCCAGGCGACACCCGTCACAGGCGGGCTGGAACTGGAACTTTTGTCGATCAATGACAAGGACCTGCCCCGCGCGCCCAGCCCGGCGGGCCGCACGGCGCGGCGCAAGTCGGCCAAGGCCCGGCACAAGTCCGCGAAGGTCAAACGCAAGGTCGAGCGCAAACGGCGGTAGGTCCAGGGCCAGCTTTCACTTTGAGATCGCATCGCCGGCAGAAGCTTGCCCGCCGCGAGATTGAGGGCTTTGTGCTGATCCGCCGCTGAGCTACACTTGGTACGAGCAGACAGATCAAGGCAGAGGAACATGCTGATCATGATACGTGGCGCACTTGTGTTCGCGTTGGGTTTCGGCGCATCCGCGTCCGGTGCGGTCGACAGGTCCATTCGACCGGAAATGCGCACGCCTGTGGAAAAGGCCGTGTTCGAAACCGCCATCGGCCTGTCCTCATCCATCCGCCCCATGTTACGACCGGTGACCCAAATCGTGGCCGACCCTAGCGAAGATACACCCGTGACACATCAACGTTTCCAGAACTGGATCGGGGCTTTCAAGACCCGGGCCATCGCGCAAGGCATCTCGCCGGGCGTTCTGGATGCCGCATTTGACGGGGTGCGCTATGACAGCGACGTCATCAAGCGCGATCGCAACCAGTCGGAATTCACCAAGACGATCTGGGAATATCTCGACAGCGCGGCCTCGGACACGCGGATCGCCAATGGCAAGACCGCGCTCGCCAGCCACCGCAGCACGCTGGAGGCCATAGAAGAGCGCTATGGCGTGGAAAAGGAAGTTGTCGTGGCGATCTGGGGGCTGGAAAGCGCCTATGGCTCGTATCGGGGACGCTCGGATGTGATCCGCTCGCTGGCGACTTTATCCTTTGACGGGCGGCGCGGCGCATTCTTTGAACAGCAGCTGATCGCGGCCCTGAAGATCCTGCAGAACGGAGACACGACGGCGCGCAACATGACCGGGAGCTGGGCCGGGGCGATGGGACATACCCAGTTCATCCCGACCTCCTATCTGGACTATGCGGTGGATTTCACCGGCGACGGGCGACGTGACATCTGGGCAGATGATCCCAGTGACGCGCTGGCCTCGACCGCGGCCTATCTCAAGCGCTTCGGATGGGAAAAAGGCCAGCCCTGGGGTGTCGAAGTCCGCATTCCCGAAGGGTTCGACTATCGGCAAGCCAAGCGCAGCATCACGAAAGACCCCAGCGCCTGGGCGCAACTGGGCGTGGTGGATATGAACGGCCGCGCGGTGCCGGATCATGGGCCTGCGGCAGTCCTTCTGCCCGCGGGTGGCGAGGGGGCTGCGTTTCTCATCTTCGACAATTTCGCCGTGATCGAGCGCTATAACACGGCGGATGCCTATGTGATCGGGGTCGGCCATCTGAGCGACCGGATCACCGGCAAGCCCGCGATCCAGGCGTCCTGGCCGCGCCAGGACCGCGCACTGACGCTGAAGGAGCGCAAGGAGCTTCAGACACGTCTGACGACCCGGGGCTTTGACACCAAGGGGATCGACGGGAAAATCGGTCCGCTCACCATCGAAGCGGTGCGCTCGTTCCAGATCGCGAACGGGCTGAAGCCCGATGGCTATGCCTCACTCTATATTCTCGAGAAACTGCGCTAGGCGCAGCTGCTTTTCGGTTCCGGGATGCTGACGGCCTGTTGCCTGAACTGACCAGGGGCCGGGGCAAAGCCCCTTAACCCGGTGACATTCCGCGTAGCCGCTCGGACCGTCTGCGCAACAGCTCGACGACTGTCAGAAGGATGATCGAGATCCCCACAAGGATCGTGGCCACCGCCAGAATCGTCGGTGAAATCTGTTCGCGCAGGCCCGTGAACATCTGCCATGGCAGCGTCTTTTGTCCGGCCGAGCCGACGAACAGCACCACCACCACCTCATCAAAGGAGGTGATGAAGGCGAACAGACCGCCCGAGATCACGCCCGGCAGGATCAAAGGCATCTGAACCCGGAAAAACGTGGTCACCGGGTCGGCTCCCATATTCGCCGCGGCGCGGGTCAATGACCGGTCAAACCCGACCAATGTGGCTGTAACCGTGATGATCACGAAGGGAATCCCCAAGGCGGCATGGGCAAGAACGACGCCAAGATAGGTGCCCTGCAGGCCGATGCGCGAATAGAAGAAATACATCCCCGCCGCCGAGATGATCAGCGGCACGATCATCGGCGAAATCAGGATCGCCATGATGGCACGGCGAAACGGAACATGCTCGGAGCTGAGGCCGATGGCGGCCAGCGTGCCGAAACTCACCGAAAGCAGGGTGGCGACCGGCGCGATCATCAGAGAGTTGCGCAAGGCCTGTTGCCAGTCGCTGCTGGTAAAGAAATCCTGATAATGCTTCAGCGAATAGCCCGCCGGATCAAAACGCAGCATTTCAGGCGTGAAGGTAAAGAAATCCTGCGCGTTGAAGCTGAGCGGCATGACCACAAGGATCGGCGTGATCAGGAAGGTCAGGATCGCTCCGACGATCACGCGGAAGGTAAAGTGCCACAAAACCTGACCGGGGGTCAGATAGGGCGGCAGTTTGCGACGGTATCGCCCTTCGAAAAGCCAGAATGTGAACCAGCCGAAAAACCAGCCAAACCCTGCGCCGATGATCGCACCGGGCAATGCTCCGATGAAAAACCCGGTCGTTGTGAGCAGAATGACGATCCCCCAGCGCGCAACGCGTTCGCTTTGCATGAGCTTCGTGGCAACCAAGGCGATGATCGCCAGCACGGCCGCGCCGACCAGCATGCCCGTCAGGGTGCTGCCTTGCGACGTTCCGACCAGAATGCCGGCAATGGCTCCGGCCAGTGCCACGCATGGCACATAAAACGAAACCGGGGTGCGCGAGATGGGTGTCAGGGCTGTCATGTCATCACCCTCCCAGCTTGACGTTGTCGATGCCAACGATCTTGTCATAGGCCCAATAGAGGACAAGCACCGCAGCCAGCAGGATCGACCCGAGTGCCGCCGCCAAGCCCCAGTTCAGAGAGCTGGAGATGTGATAGGCGATCTGGTTCGAGATGAACGTCCCGGTGCGCCCGCCCACGATCTCGGGGGTGATGTAATAGCCGATCGACAGAATGAAGACGAGGATGGAGCCCGCTCCGATTCCGGGTACGGATTGCGGGAAGTACACCCGCCAGAAGGCCGTCCAATTGGTGGCACCCAGAGATTTGGCCGCGCGCAGATAGGTCTGGGGAATGGTCTGCATGACCGAATACATCGGCAGGATCATGAACGGCAGCAGGATATGCGTCATCGCGATAATCGTGCCGATCTGGTTGTTGATCATCACCAATCGCGCGGCATCATCCACCAGCCCCAACCAGACCAGCGTATCGTTGATCACACCCTGTTGCTGCAGCATGACCTTCCAGGATGAGGTGCGCACCAGAAGCGATGTCCAGAATGGCAGCAACACCAGGATCATCAGAAGGTTCGCGGTCCGCATCGGCAGGTTGGCCAGCAACCACGCCACGGGATATCCCAGAAGGATGCAACTGAAGGTGATGACCAAGGACATGAACATCGTGCGCTGGAACAGCATCACATAGAACTGCTGGCTCTCGGGGCGGGCCTCGGGACCATCGGGACCTTTTTGCATGTCTATGGCATTCAGGAAGTATCCCGAGGTGTAATCGGGCGAATAGGTCTGGATCGTGCGCCAGACATCCGGATTCAACCAGTCTTCGTCGACATCGGCAAACTCTGCCTTCAGGCTCACGGTGTCATAGCCCGACACATCGACATCGCTCAAAATGGCATATGACGGCTGCGAGCCGTCGCGCAATTCGAAGTAAAGCGTGGAAAAGAGGAAGTCCTCGATATCCTCGGCGGCCGGATCGTCGCCTTCTTCGCGCAGATAGGCGGCCCATCGATCCCAGGTACGCGCGGTCAGCGGCAGGGCTCTGCGCACACTCTCCTCACTCATCATCTCGGCCCAGGCGGCCGGGGATTCAAGGCCGGGGGATTGGGCCAGGATCTGATCCGTGTAGCTGTCCGTGTCGAACCGACCAATCGCACGTCCGGATTTGCGGAAGGCAGAGGAAACACCAGTCTGTTCATAATTCAACCGGGTGCCCAACCGGGTATGCAGCTTGCGTTCAGCCGCCAGGAACATGTCGATATAGAGCTTTTCAAACACCGCCTCGGAGGGGGCATCGGCACTGTCGGGATCCCATTCGGCAAGCTCGATGACTGTTTCGGGAAGGGTTTCAGAGACAATCTGGTTTTCAACCGAACGGAACAGCATGTCGGCGATGGGCGCGATGAAAGTCACCAGCACGAACAGCAAAAGCGGCGCGATCAGCATCAGCGCACGGATCTTCTGCACGCGCAGGGCGCGGGCCAGGGACTTCTTGAGCGGGGTGCCATCAGCGGCCAGCATCGGCCCGCTTTGTGCCGGAGCGTCGGTCATTCCGTGCCCTCCACGACCACGATCGTGCCAGTTGAATTGGCCAATCGGATCTTCATGTTGTCTTGATAATCGGGGTCATTATAGGCGGCCTGCGCCGCCTCGTATGACGGGAATTCTATGACCACGTGGCGAGAGTGCGTGTCACCCTCAAGAACCTCGGACTGTCCGCCGCGGACAAGAAACTTCCCGCCGTGACGCGGAAATATCTCATTATTGCGCGTGCCATAGACCTGATAGGCCTCGGGGTCATGGATCGTGACATGTCCGATGATATAGCCCTTGGGCATTGCGGGTCTCCGGGGTCAGGTCCGGCAGGATCAATCCTACCTGTCTGCTGTGGTGGTGGGCAGGGACGAACCCCGCCCACCAGACGATCTTATTGGGCCAGCCAGGCTTGGAACTTCGCGTCGATATCGTCGCGATAGTCTGCCCAGAACTCATAGTTGTAGAGCAGCGTGTTGGCGGCGTTCTTTGGATCAGTCGGCATGTGCTGAGCCATTTCGATACCCAGATCAGCGTGCTTGCCAACCAGCGGTGCCGAAGACAGACGTGCCGGACCATAGGAGATGTACTTGGCCTGATCCGCCAGACGCTGGGTGTCGGTGGCGAACTTAACAAAGTCCAACGCACGCGCCAGACGCTCTTCGCTCAGACCGGTTGGAATGATCCAGCCGTCAAGATCGAACACCTGCATGTCCCAGAGCATCGCAACAGGTTGTTTCTGCTCTTCGATGACCGAGAACAGACGACCATTATAGGTCGAACCCATGACGATTTCGCCATCCGCGAGAAGCTGAGGCGTATCCGCACCGGCAGACCACCAGATCACGTCGTCCTTGATCGTGTCGAGCTTGGCCAGAGCGCGCTCTTGGCCTTCGGTCGTTTCCAGAACATCATAGATGTCTGCTTTGGCTACGCCGTCACAGTAAAGCGCCCACTCCATGTTGTTGATGGGGCGTTTTTCCAGAGCGCGTTTGCCGGGATAGGTTTCGGTGTCAAACACGGCACAGACGGTTGTGGGCGGTGTGTCACCGACCAGATCGGTGCGATAACCGAAGGTCGTCGAATACACGATCTGAGGGATATAGCATTCGCTGACCAGCAGGTCGCCAAAGTCTTCCGAGGCTGGCGTGCCATCGGGGGCAGCCGCAAGCATCTCGTCAACGTCGATTTCCATGGCAAGGCCTTCGTCGCACAGACGAATAGCATCGGCCGCAACAACGTCGACCACATCCCATGTGACGTTGCCGGCTTCGTTCATGGCGCGCAGTTTCGCCACGGCTTCTGCCGAGCTTTCGTCCCAAGTGGCTGTGACGCCTTCATTCATTGCCAGATAGGGTTGGACATAAGCGCGGTCCTGAGAGGACTGGTACGCACCGCCCCAGCTGACCAGAACCATGTCGCTGGACATGTGGGCACCAGCAAGTGCGACGCCAGCCGCAACCGTCAGAGCCGACGTGGCCATAAGGGTTTTGGTTAACTTCATTTAAACGTCTCCCGTTTGCCCGGAGTTGGGTCATGGGGCTCGGCCAACCGGGTTTTGGCACGGCCCCTTTGGTTCATCGCGTCCGGGCCACCGGGCGCGACAAGTCTATGCCGTTATGCGTCAAGCGCGCGGCAATCCTGAGGAAGCCAGCCGATTTCAATCTGTTCGCCCGGCTTCAAGCGTGTCTGATCAGGCGCGTTTCGGGTCTTAATGATGAACTCATCATTTCCGGCCACGCGCAGACGGGTGCGGAAAATATCACCCATGTAGATGAATTCCAGAACTTCCGCCTTGAGCGTATGCGCATCTGCGCTCAGACGATCCCTGTTGTACTCGACCCGCTCGGGGCGGATGGATACGCGGGTGCGCTCGCCGGGCGAGGAGACATTGATCGGCTTGCAATCAATCAGATCGCCCCCGTCCAGTTGAACAACGGCGCGGTCGCCGTTGATTTCCTTGACCACACCTTCCAGTGTGTTGTTTTCACCGATGAACTGCGCAACGAAGCTGTTTTCAGGCTCTTCATAGAGCTTGTCCGGTGGGGCCAGTTGCTGGATACGGCCATCGTCGAACACGGCGACACGATCGGACATCGTCAGCGCTTCGGTCTGGTCGTGGGTCACATAGACAACCGTGATCCCCAGGTTATGCGCCAGATGGGTGATCTCGAACTGCATCTTCTCGCGCAGCTGCTTGTCGAGCGCGCCAAGCGGTTCGTCCATCAGAACCAACTCGGGCTCAAACACCAGCGCACGCGCCAAAGCGATCCGCTGCTGCTGACCACCGGACAATTGCGAGGGACGCCGGCCACCAAAGGCTCCCATCTCGACCATCTCGAGCGCGCGCTTCACTTTCGCTTCGCGGTCGGATTTACCGATCTTGCGCACTTCAAGCGGGAAGGACAGGTTCTCCGCCACGGTCATGTGAGGAAACAGCGCGTAGTTCTGGAACACCATCCCGATGCCGCGCTTGTGCGGTGGGATGTTGTTGATCGATACACCGTCGAGGCGAATGTCACCGTGGGTTGCTGTTTCAAAACCGGCAAGCATCATCAGGCAGGTGGTCTTGCCCGAACCGGAAGGGCCGAGCATCGTCAAAAACTCGCCCTTGGGCATGGTCAGGTTGAGATCTTTGACGACGAGTGCCTCGCCATCATAGCTTTTCTGTACGCGTTCGAATTCGACGAACGCATCAGGCGAATTGTGTTCAGCCAAAAGCGGCTCCCCTAGGACTTCGGCAGATTATTTCTGCACTTTGCGGTTCCAATGTAATCATGAATGGGCGGGGTCATGCAACCAAGTCTCTGATTGAAACCGCCTCAGAAGGCCTGTTGCGAAACATTTACTCATAGGCGAACAGTTTTCTTGCATTCACGGTGTCATGCTGCTGAAGCTTGCGCAAAGCTTTAGGAACATGACCCAAGCCGCCAATTGATCTGCCGTTTTCGCACGCTGAGTATGAC
>NZ_JBASXK010000021.1:0-12768 GCF_049276915.1 Aestuariivita sp.
GATCTTGTGATCGCGCATCAAGGGATGCGCGTTTTGCATGGGATTGTGGCTGCGGGCGCTGTTTTGCCCCTCTGCATCTGGACGTCCGATGGGCCGCGCCCTATCACTTTGCCTTGTGATACCCGCCACAGAACCGGTGCAAAGACCCATGGCAAGGCCCGAGATTTCCACGCTGAGCGACGCGGAAGCGCGCGCAGAGCTTGCACGACTGGCCGAAGAGCTGGACGCGGCCAACCTGGCCTATCATCAACACGACGCGCCGCAGATTTCGGATGCGGAGTATGACGCGCTCAAACTGCGCAACGCGGCGATCGAGGCGGCCTTTCCCCATCTCAAGCGGGCAGACAGCCCAAGCGAGCAGGTGGGTGCCGCCCCGTCCTCGGGGTTTTCCAAGATCAACCATGCGGTGCGGATGCTGTCATTGGGCAATGCGTTCGACGATGAGGACGTCACAGGCTTTGACAGCGGCGTGCGCAAATACCTGGGGCTGAGGGCGGATGCGCCGCTGGCCTATACGGCCGAGCCCAAGATCGACGGTCTGTCCCTGTCGCTGCGGTATGAGGCCGGCAGGCTGGTGCAGGCGGCAACGCGCGGCGATGGCGCGGTGGGCGAGAACGTGACGGCCAATGCGCAGACCATCGCCGATATCCCGCAGGTTCTGAGCGGCGCGCCGGATGTCCTGGAAGTGCGCGGCGAGGTCTATATGAGCCATGCCGATTTCGAAGCGCTGAACGCCCGTCAATCTGCGCGAGGGGACAAGACCTTTGCCAATCCGCGCAACGCCGCCGCCGGATCGCTGCGCCAACTGGATGCCGAGATCACGCGCGCGCGGCCCTTGCGCTTTTTCGCCTATGCCTGGGGCGAGGTATCCGGCGCTCTGGGAGAGACGCAAAATGAGGCCATCGCGCGGCTGGCCAGCTTTGGTTTTGCGACCAACCCCCTGACGCAGCTGTGTGAAACAGCGCAGGAGATGATCGCGCATTATCACCGGATCGAAGAGCAGCGCGCCACGTTGGGTTATGACATTGACGGCGTCGTCTACAAGGTCAACGATCTTGCGCTGCAGGCGCGGCTTGGGTTCCGCTCGACCACGCCGCGTTGGGCCATCGCGCATAAGTTTCCCGCCGAACTGGCCTGGACACGGCTGGAAAAGATCGAAATTCAGGTCGGGCGCACCGGAGCGCTCAGCCCAGTGGCGCGGCTGAGCCCGGTGACGGTGGGCGGGGTCAGTGTCTCGAATGCGACGCTGCATAATGAGGATTACATCGCCGGGCGCGATTCCAGGGGCCAGCAGATCCGCGGCGGCAAGGACATCCGTGAAGGCGACTGGGTGCAGGTTTACCGCGCCGGTGACGTGATCCCCAAAGTGGCGGATGTGGATATCACCAAACGCCCCGCGGATGCGGTGCCCTATGTGTTTCCGACCATCTGCCCGGAATGCCAGAGTGCCGCGATCCGCGAAGAGGGGGACGCGGTGCGCCGCTGCACCGGTGGTTTGATCTGCCCCGCACAAGCGGTGGAAAAGCTGAAACATTTCGTCTCGCGCGCGGCTTTTGACATCGAAGGTCTGGGTGCCAAGCAGATCGAACAGTTCCATGGCGATGGCTGGATTGGCGAGCCGGCGGATATCTTCACGCTCAGGGCGCGCTTTGGCAGTGGCCTGCAGCAATTGAAGAACCGCGAGGGCTGGGGCGAAAAATCCGCCACCAACCTGTTTGATGCGATTGATGAAAAGCGGGTGATCCCGCTGGCGCGTGTGATCTTTGCGCTGGGTCTGCGCCATGTCGGCGAAGTGGCCGCCAGCGATCTGGCCCGTCATTTCGGCACCTGGGAGGCGTTGGTGCGCACGGTGGACGCCGCCGCGCCTGCCGCCGAAAGTCATTTGCGCGCCGACGAGGCCGAAGCTGCCGAACGGCTGGAGGCGGCCCGCGCCGGGCGCAAGGCGCGCATCAAGGCCAGCCGCGATGCGATCTGGGATCAGCTTGCCCCCGAGGCGCGTGCCGCCTGGAACGAGATCTCCGGCATCGACGGGATCGGCGCGACCGTGGCCGTCGCGCTGGTGACCAGCTTTCAGCAAGAGGCCGAGCGCGCCTCGATCGACCGGCTGATCAGCGCACTTGATGTGCAGCCCGATACGTCTCCCAGGGATGTGGACAGCCCGGTTGCGGGCAAAACCGTGGTCTTTACCGGGACGCTGGAAAGAATGACGCGCGCCGAGGCCAAGGCGCGGGCCGAAGCCCTGGGCGCCAAGGTTTCGGGATCGGTCAGCGCAAAGACGGATATTCTGGTGGCCGGGCCGGGGGCGGGCTCGAAGGCCAAAAAGGCCGAGGAACTGGGGATCACCACGCTGGACGAGGATGGCTGGCTTGAGCTGATCGGCGCGCCATGACGGGCCGTCCCGAAGCCCTGTTTCCGCTGTTCGCGGCCCTTGACACGCTTGAGGGTATCGGGCCGAAAACCGCGAAACTCTTGCCTCAACTGGGGATCGAGAGGCCGCGCGATCTGGCGCTGCATCTGCCCTATGCGCTGATCGACCGGCGCCGCCGCGCCACCATCAAAGGCGCGGATCTGCCCATGACGCTGACCGTGGCAGTGACCATCGGTGCCCATCGCCCACCGCGCACCAAGGGCGGGGCCTATCGCATCCATGTCGAGGATGAGGCGGCGGATTTCCAACTGGTGTTCTTTCATGCGCGCGGTGATTACCTCAAGCGCCAGCATCCCGAGGGCGCGCGTCGGATCGTGTCGGGCAAGCTTGAGCTATTTGATGGGTTCGCCCAGATGGTGCATCCCGATTACGTTCTGCCCGAAGATCAGGGCGATGAGATCCCCGATGTCGAGCCGATCTATCATCTGACCGCAGGCGTCACGCAAAAGACGCTGTTCAAGGCCGCGCGCGATGTTCTGGCGGGCTTGCCGGCGCTGCCGGAATGGATTGATCCTGCGCTGAAAGAGCGGGAAGGCTGGCCAGATTGGGCCGAGGCGATCCGCCAGGCCCATGCGCCCGAGCGGATGGATGATGTCAGCCCCTCGGCCCCGGCACGCGCGCGCATCGCCTATGATGAGCTGATGGCGCATCAGTTGACGCTGTCGCTGGCGCGCCAGAGATTGCGAAAAGGCAAGGGACGGCCCACGTGCGGCACCGGCGTTTTGCAGAAAAAGGTGAGTGCGGCGCTGCCCTATTCAATGACGGGGGCGCAGGCGCGCGCGGTTGGCGAGATCGCGCAGGATATGGGTGCGCTGCAGCGCATGAACCGCTTGCTGCAGGGGGATGTGGGCTCGGGCAAGACGCTGGTTGCCTTCATGGCGCTGCTGGTCGCAGTCGAAGCAGGCGGGCAGGGCGTCATGATGGCCCCGACCGAGATTCTGGCGCGTCAACATCTGGAAGGTCTGCAGCCGCTGGCCGAAAGCGCGGGCGTCGTTCTGGAGATCCTGACCGGGAGGGACAAGGGACGCGAACGCGCGGCCAAGCTGGCGGCTTTGGCGCGCGGTGATATCCAGGTGCTGGTGGGCACTCATGCGGTGTTTCAGAAAGACGTTGAGTTTCACGACCTGCGCCTTGCCATTGTCGACGAACAGCACCGATTTGGTGTCAGCCAGAGGCTGGAACTGGGGCGCAAGGGCGAGGCTGTGGATGTGCTGGTGATGACCGCGACGCCAATCCCGCGCAGCCTGTCCCTGGCACAATATGGCGATATGGATGTGTCGGTTCTGGATGAAAAACCGCCCGGGCGTAAGCCGATCAAGACCGCGGTGGTGTCGACCGACCGGATGGACGAGGTGGTGGCGCATATGCGCGGTGCGATTGCGCAGGGGCGGCAGTGTTACTGGGTCTGCCCCTTGGTCGAGGAATCCGAGCATGTGGATCTGACCGCTGCCGAAGAACGCTTCAAGCGGTTGCGCGCGGTGCTGGGCGAGACTGCGGTGGGGTTGGTACATGGCCAGATGCCTCCTGCTGACAAGGATGCGGCCATGGCCCGGTTTCAAAGCGGCGAGACCAAGGTTCTGGTGGCCACCACGGTGATCGAGGTGGGGGTCAATGTGTCCAATGCCACGATCATGGTGATCGAGCGGGCCGAGACATTCGGCCTTGCGCAGCTTCACCAGCTGCGCGGGCGTGTGGGGCGCGGATCGGAGCAATCGACCTGTCTGCTGATGTATCAGGCCCCGCTGAGCGAGGGCGGGCGGCGCCGCCTTGAAGTGTTGCGGGATACCGAGGACGGGTTTGCCATTGCCGAGACCGATCTGGAGATGCGCGGGGCGGGCGATCTGATCGGCACCGCGCAATCCGGACTGCCCCGGTTTCGGGTCGCGGATCTGGAACGCCAGGCCGGATTGATGGCGACAGCACAGACAGATGCACGCCGATTGCTGGAGGCGGATCCGGCCCTGGAGAGCGAACGCGGGCGCGCCGCGCGCATGCTTTTGTGGCTGATGAGCCAGGAAGAGGCGATCCGTTTGATTTCAGTAGGTTAGGCCGAAAATCACAAAAAGTTCACAAATGTTCTTAAAAAGTTCTTTACAGATCAGGCTCAAAATGAGAACAAAGGGTCAACAAACGTTCAACCACGACCCGGAGCAGAGCCCATGTTCAGCCAGATCAAAACCGCAGCACAGCGTTCCCAATCGACCTTCATTCAGGATCTGATTGGCGTGGGTGCTCTTGGTGTGATGCTGGTTGTGGGGCTTTACCTGCCGGGTCTTGTCTGAGCTGCTGTTGACCTGTTTCTGCCTGCGAACTCATGCCGGACGTTCCCCATCCTGTCCCCAACTGATGCGAGGGTGATTACCTGTCCCAAGGCCCTCGTGGATCTGCCTCGATCCATATCGGAACGTGACCCGGAACCTACATGAGTATTGCATAACCTGCCGCCGCCATTCCGCCCGGGATGTGCGGCGGTTTTTTTGTCAGGCGGGAGCGAGAGCGGGGCGGGTCAGGCGCAATTGGCCTGTTGCGCTTTTGCCAGCGCTTCGACGGCGGCATCAAGGGCCAGCAGGATCGAGGCGTGACGGTTCTTGTAATCGCGCGCAGGGATCAGCACCTGAAGCCCGTCAAAGGGCGCATCCGGCGCGGGGCCGTTGTCCTTCAGCATGGCTTTGAGCTGATCGCGGGCTGTTTCCACCTGTGCCGGTGTCGCCCCGATGATCGCGCTGCCCACAACCGAGGCGGCGGCTTGACCCAGCGCACAGGCCTTCACATCCTGACCAAATTCGGACACGCGCCCATCGCGCATCGTGAGATCCACGGTTACGGTCGAGCCGCATAGGGGCGAGCGTTTCTTGACCGTGGCCTGGGGCGACTGAAGCCGCTCGAGATGCGGGATATCCGCAGCCAGCGCCAGAATCCGTGCCGAATAGAGCTTGATCAGGTCAGTCTCGCCGGACATGTCTTTCCCTTTGCTTGTCTTCCCCATAAATAGGCAGGTCATTGCCCATTGCAAAAGGTTTTTGCCATGACCTTCGATCCTGCGACACTGCTGTTCAACGAGGCCGGCCTGATCCCCTGTATCGCGCAGGAGGACAGCTCGGGCGAGGTGCTGATGATGGCCTGGATGAACGCGGCGGCGGTGATGCGCACGCTGGAGAGCGGGCGGGTGACATATTGGTCGCGCTCGCGGCAGGCGTTCTGGGTCAAGGGCGAAAGCTCGGGGCATGTGCAGGAGCTGGTGGAGCTGCGCCTCGATTGCGATCGCGATTGCCTGCTGGCGGTGGTGCGACAGACCGGGCCGGCCTGCCATACCAATCGGCGCAGTTGTTTCTACACGGCGCTGCGCGATGGACAGGAAGTCGAGCTGATGGCACCTGAGGGGTGAATGGCCCGTTGGGCCATGCCTGCGGCTTTTGGGTATTTGAAACCAGAAAGAAGCCGAGGATCACAGGCCCAGCATCCTGCGGATATCAGCGGGGCTGTGGCCCTGGGCACGGTAGGTGGCGATGGCGCGCGCATCATCGCGCTTGGCCAGTCGTTTGCCCTGGTCGTCGCGGATCAGGCGATGATGATGATAAAGCGGCGTTGGCAAGCCCATGAGATGTTGCAACAGCACCTGCAGCGCGGTGATCTCGATCAGGTCGGCACCGCGCACCACATGGGTGATGCCCTGGGCCGCGTCATCAAGCACCGAGGCCAGCACATAAGAGACGGTTTGCGTGTCCTTGCGCCCCAGGACGGCGTCGCCCGTTGTGGCGCGCAGATAGGCGGCGGTGATGCGGCGCAGCCCCGGTGATCGGGTGCCGGTTTCGCGGTAGCTGAGCGGCATGGCGATCCCGGCGAGCGCGGCATCGAGGTTCAGGCGCAACGCGTCGCCGGGTTTGCGCGTGCTCATGGGCCTGTTGCGGCAGGTTCCGGGATAGGCGGGTGGCAGCGGCGCGCCTTCCTGCGGGGCAGAGAGCGCCGCACGGATATCACCGCGCGAGCAGCTGCAGGGAAAGACCAGGCCGCGCTCGGCCAGTTGCGTCAGGGCTGCGTTGTAGCGCTGGAGATGGTCGGATTGGCGCAGGACCGGCTGTGGCCAGCTCAGGCCAAGCCAGTGCAGGTCGTCCAGGATTTGCGCCTCCCATTCGGGGCGGGCGCGGTCGATATCGGTGTCTTCGATCCTGAGCAGGAACATCCCGTTTCGGGCCTGCGCCATGTCATGGGCAAGAAGAGCCGAATAGGCATGTCCCAGATGCAGCGGGCCGGTGGGAGATGGGGCAAAGCGCGTGGTGAATGTCACGTTTTCTCAAGGACATAAACGTTTGACTTGATGTTGATGCCCAGCAGGTGGTCGCCATATTCGCGAAACAGAAGCCGCGCGGCACCGCAGTCGATCCATTCATTGAGCCGCCCTTCGTGACGGTGATCCTCAAGCGCGTGATCGTTGAAGGACAGCACGCAAAGCCCGCCCGCTGTCAGGTGTCTCATCATTGTGTCCAGCGTGCTAATGGGGGCCGCTCCGGCACCGATGACGCCGATGGCCGCGATGGCGGCGTAATCGCCTGGTTTGCCGGGCATGGGCGCGGCCTCATCAACCTGGGTGAGGCTGCGGTAGATGTTTTTGCTGCGGGCATGGGCGAGCATCTCGCCAGAGATGTCGATGCCGTCGATGGTGTCGAATCCGGCAAGCTTCAGCGCAAGGCCCGACAGGCCCGTGCCGCAGCCGACATCCAGAACCGGAGCGCTGCGATCCTTTATGTGCCGCGCGAGCGCCGCGGCGCAGCGGCCCGGCGTGGCATAGCCGTTCTGGCCGATTTCGGCCTCATAGCTGGCCGCCCAGTCATCATAGAGCTGACGGGTTTCAGCGTGGCTGCGCGCCCTGTAGGCCTTGTCGAGGAAACTGTCTGTCATGTCCCGGATGTTACAGGCGGTGTTCAGGCAGCGTCCAGCCTTTGTTGCGTGAGCCACCCTTGCCAGTCGGCCTTGGCGCGGTCGGTATAGGCCTTGTAGCGATCCTGGCGGCCACGGCGCCCGCCCTTGACGCCATCGACCGGGGGGAACAGGCCGAAATTGACATTCATCGGCTGGAAGGTCTTGGCGTCAGCACCGCCCGTGATGTGGTTGACCAGTGCCCCCATGGCGGTGGTTTCAGGCGGCGTGCAAAGGGGCGCACCCAGGATCTGCGCGGCCGCCATCCGCCCCGCGAGCAGGCCCATGGCCGCACTTTCGACATAACCCTCAACTCCGGTGATCTGGCCAGCAAAGCGGATATGAGGCGCGGATTTGAGGCGCATCTGATTATCCAGCAGCTTTGGAGAGTTGATGAACGTGTTGCGATGGATGCCGCCAAGGCGTGCAAAGGATGCGTTCTGCAGGCCGGGAATCATCTTGAAAACATCGGTTTGCGCACCGTACTTCATCTTGGTCTGAAAGCCGACGATGTTGTAGAGCGTGCCAAGGGCGTTGTCGCGGCGCAGTTGCACCACTGCCCAGGGCTTGACCTGCGGATCATGGGGATTGGTCAGGCCGACCGGCTTCATCGGACCATGGCGCAGGGTTTCGCGGCCGCGCTCTGCCATCACTTCGATGGGCAGGCAGCCATCGAAATAGGTGGCGGTTTCGCCTTCGTGGAATTCAGTTTTGTCGGCCGCCAGCAGCGCGTCGATGAAGGCGTCATATTGGGCGCGGTCCATCGGGCAGTTGATATAGGCCGTGCGTTCCTCTTCGGTGGCACCCTTGTCATAGCGCGATTGCAGCCAGGCCTGATCCATGTCGATCGTGTCGAAATAGACGATGGGTGCGATGGCGTCGAAAAACGCAAGGGCATCGGCGCCCGTTTCTGCCCGGATCGCTTCGCCCAAGGTGCCCGAGGTCAGCGGGCCGGTCGAGATGATCCAGTGACCGTCGCGGGGCAGGGTGGTGATCTCTTTATAACTGACCGAGATCAGCGGATGCGCCTTGAGCCGCGCGGTCACCGCTTCGGCAAAGGGATCCCTGTCCACCGCAAGCGCGCCACCTGCGGGCAGGCGGTGGGCATCTGCGGTTTGCATGATCAGCCCGTTCGCCGCGCGCATCTCCCAATGGAGCAGACCGACGGCGTTTTGTTCGTCGTCATCCGAGCGGAAGGAGTTGGAGCAGACCATCTCGGCCAGGTGGCCGGTGCGATGGGCGAATGTTTCCACGGTGGGGCGCATCTCGTGAATGACCACGGGGACGCCCATGTTGGCGGCCTGCCAGGCGGCCTCGGATCCGGCCATTCCGCCGCCGACGATATGAAGAGTCTCAGTCATGCAGACCATCTAGGCCGGATTGGTCAGGGGCGCAATATCGGGGAGGGGGTTCGGGGCCGCCGTGGGAACTGTCTAGTTCCGCGTGAGAGTGCGGATTGGAGGGACGGTTCGACCACAGCGGCCCGAAATGTCTGCTGATATCTTTCAGCGCCCCTTTTGTGACACATTCCCGCCTTAATCTCAAGCTCTCAGGCGGAAACAGATGCCGTTTATTGTTTCCAATCGGGGTCACGCTTTCCAAGAAATGCAGCGATCCCCTCTTCAGTATCACGAAAGGCCAGGTTCTGCACCATGACGTCTCCGGTATAGGCGTAAGCTTGCTCAATTGGCATTTCGAGTTGGTGATAATACGCCTGTTTGCCGATTTTCACCGCTGCGGCGAGTTTTTGGGCGATGGAATCGGCAAGTTCCCGCGCAGTGTCTGCCAGCAGATCGGGGGCAACGGTGCGGTTTATCAGCCCCAGAGATTCGGCACGGGTGGCGTCGATGAACTGTCCGGTGGTCAGCATCTCGAAGGCCTGTTTGGTGGGAATGTTGCGCGACAGCGCCACCATGGGGGTGGAACAGAAAAGGCCGATATTGACGCCGTTCACGCCGAAACGTGTCCCTTCTGCGGCAACGGCCAGATCGCAACTGGCCACAAGCTGGCATCCTGCGGCGGTGGCGATGCCGTGAACCTGCGCGATCACCGGCTGGGGCATCTTGCGGATCGTGGTCATCATTCTGGCGCAGCGATCAAACAGATCCTTGAAATAGGCCGCGCCGCCGTCTTCGGCCTGACGGCCTTGGGTCATCTGCTTGAGATCATGGCCTGCGCAGAATGCCTTGCCGGCCCCTGACAGGATAACGGCGCGGATCGCGCTGTCGGTCATCAGCGCGTCGAACGCGTCTTGCAAGGCGGCCAGCATTTCATCGGACAGCGCGTTCAGCCGGTCGGGCGCGTTCATGCGCAGATGGGCGACACCGGATGTGTCGTGACGTTCCAGAATTGACATCTTGCCTCCTACTTCGTTGAGGGAGAGTTTAGGCACAAGTTTGAGCAAGGGAAAGACATGGACCAGAACAGTTTGATGCTGATGGATGCGACTGCGTTGAATGCCTTCATTCAGGAGGTGTTCCCTCAGGTGAAGGATGATTTTCTGGTCGAAGAGGCCGCGCCCTATGAAATCACCCTGCGGCTGCGTGTTCAGGACCGGCATTTGCGCCCCGGCGGCACCGTATCGGGCCCGTCGATGTTCGGGCTGGCGGATGTGACGGTCTATCTGCTGACGCTGTCGTTGATCGGACCCAAGGCGCTGGCGGTGACCACCAACAGCTCGCTTGATTTCCTGCGCAAGCCCGAGGCGGGTCGAGATCTACTGGCCAAGGGGCGGTTGCTCAAGCTGGGCAAGACCCTGTCCGTGGGGGATGTGCTGATCTATTCCGAAGGCAAGGCCGAACCGGTGGCGCGCGCCTCGATGACCTATGCCATTCCGCCCGCCGGATCAGCGGCCGCGCGACACAGCGGGGCCTGATCCGTCAGAACCATCCGGCCGCCCCCCAGACCCAGCCGAACACGATCGCCAGAGCGGATATGGCCGCTGAATAGCCTGCCAGTTTGAAAGGCGAGAACGGGCGCTCTCCGAAGGTGCGCCCGCGCATGCCACAGACCACGACTTTCATCGCCGTGTTGTTATAGCTGTAGTGCAGGATCCAGACCGGCAGCAGGATACGGCGATAGTGAATGCCCGATGTATGGGTCTTGTACCCGATATCGATGATCCGGCTTTTGTTGATGTGGGTCTTGATCCGGTTGCGGATCAGCAGACGTTTGTCGGCTTCGTTGGCCGCAAGACCTTCGGAGACGCTCAGATGGTGCTGCTCGGCGGCAAAGCCGGACAGATAGGCCGGGATATAGGGGCGCAGATCCTCGGGGTTGAAGTCATGCAGGATGCCGTCACGGATCATTGGCGTGATATGAGGAGAGGCCGGGGCCAGCAGGTCATCAAAGACGATGGACATGGAGCCCTTGACCGAGTGAGTTCTGGCCTTGTCGCCGCTGCCGGTGCGGTAGCGGGCCCAGTAATCCACGGCCTCGTGGCTGTCGAATGTGAAGAAGGGCACGTAAAAACCTGCCACCCGCGCCCGCGAGACAGTGTCTGCAAGATCAGTCGGGGCGGCGAGTCGGCGGCGCACCCAGTCAATCGCGCGCGTCTGGGCTTCGGCCTCGGTCAGCCGGAAGGGGATCAGCCCCAGAGCCTGAAAGCGTTCGTCGCGTCCCCCCAGCACGACGGGACCGTCGCAATAGCCGCAACGATCGGACAGGGCAGGGCCGGTAAAGACCACCGCGCCTCCGCAGGTTTCACATTGATGCACCCGATCTTCGGTCAGGACCGGCTGTTCGGTATGGGGCGTTTCGGGATCATAGTGAAACTCGCGCGTCGGGTCATGCGCGGGGTCGACGATGATGGCGTGCCCCTCGCCGCAGCTTTCGCAGACCAGCGCACCAGCGGCCGGGGAAAACACGCATTGGCCGGCGCAGAACGGGCAGAGCAGGTCGCGCTGTGTGGCCGATAGCTGCGTCATCAGTCGCTGTCGGCCAACGCAAAGGCCAGTTCCAGCAGGACATAGAGGCGCAGCATGGAGCGATCTATGGCCGCGTCGAGATCACCGTTGATGGCCCAGTCACCCAGAATCGTGGCGACAAACCAAGTGGCCATGATCCAGAACACGATGATCGCCCAGCCCGACAGCGTGCGCAGGAACCCCGCAGAGCCCCGTTTGAGTTCATGCTGGGCCTCATAGACGCGGATCAGTTTGACCACCGGCACGATGCCGATCGCAGTGGACAGCGCCAAAAGCGCCAGTGCGGCAAGGTAGGGTTCAACGGATATCATGCAACACGGTCCAAGTCAGATCAGCTTTCGTGATGTAAAGACGCTGTGCGGTTTGGCAAGCGGGGATTGCTGCGAATGCATGGGGTATATTGATACCTTAATTTTAAGGCATTGAAATACATACATAAATACTGAGAAAGCGCTATTGACCCGGCTCATGTGCCGCTATAAAACCCCGCAATCGAATTCGGGCGGGGTGTCTTTATGCGCCTCGCCTTTCACGTCAAACAGGATGATCCTGCCATGAAAACCTTTTCTGCCACACCAGCAGATATCGACAAGTCCTGGATCCTGATCGACGCCGAAGGCGTTGTTCTGGGCCGCCTTGCCTCGATTGTTGCCATGCGTTTGCGCGGCAAGCACAAACCTTCGTTCACACCCAACATGGACATGGGTGACAACGTCATCATCATCAATGCCGACAAGGTCCAGATGACCGGCAAGAAGCGCGAAGAGAACTTTTATTGGCACACGGGCCATCCCGGTGGCATCAAGTCGCGCACCAAAGCTCAGATTCTGGAAGGCAAGTACCCTGAGCGCGTCGTCGTTCAGGCGGTCAAGCGCATGCTGCCGGGCAACCGCCTGAGCCGCAAGGTGATGACCAACCTGCGCGTCTATGCCGGTGCCGAACATCCCCATGAGGCGCAAAGCCCTGTCGTTCTGGATGTCAAATCCATGAACAAGAAAAACACCCGGAGCTGAATCTGATGTCAGACGAAATCAACACACTCGAAGATCTGGCCGCAGCCACCGGTGTCCAAGCCGTGGTTGAAGACGCCCCCCTGCGTGAAGCCGTCCGCGACGAACTGGGCCGCGCCTATGCGACCGGCAAGCGCAAGGACGCGGTTGCCCGCGTCTGGATCAAGCCCGGTTCGGGCAAGGTCGTTGTGAATGGTCGTGAAATGGCTGTCTATTTCGCGCGCCCCGTGCTGCAGATGATCCTGCGCCAGCCCTTTAGCGTGGCCGGTGTTGTCGATCAGTTCGACGTGCATGCCACCGTCAAGGGCGGCGGCCTGTCCGGTCAGGCCGGTGCGGTCAAGCACGGCATCTCGAAAGCGCTGCAGCTGTATGATCCCAGCCTGCGCGCGGCCCTGAAAGCGGCAGGTTTCCTGACCCGCGACAGCCGCGTCGTCGAGCGCAAGAAATTCGGCAAGGCCAAAGCGCGCAAGAGCTTCCAGTTCTCCAAGCG
>NZ_JBASXK010000022.1:0-17428 GCF_049276915.1 Aestuariivita sp.
CCACGACAGGCGGCAACGCGCTCAAGTTCTATTCCTCGGTCCGTTTGGACATTCGCCGCATCGGTGCGATCAAGGATCGCGATGAGGTTGTCGGCAACCAGACCCGCGTCAAAGTGGTCAAGAACAAGGTGGCCCCGCCGTTCAAGCAGGTGGAATTCGACATTATGTATGGCGAAGGCATCTCGAAGATGGGCGAGTTGCTGGATCTGGGCGTCAAGGCGGGCGTGGTTGAAAAGTCCGGAGCCTGGTTCAGCTATGGCGACGAGCGCATCGGGCAGGGGCGTGAGAATGCCAAGCTGTTCCTGCGCGAAAACACCGCCATCGCTCTTGATATCGAAGACAAGATTCGCGCCGCGCACGGGCTGGAATTTGACATGCCGGATGTCCCGGACGACGGCGAAGACATCCTCGAAGCATAACACCGGGCTCGCCGTACCATGGGGCGGCACAGAACATCACGGACAGGGCGGCCCACGGGCCGCCCTGTTTTGCATCTCAGCCGCAATACGGATGGTGGACAGCACCGTGCCATAGGGCTATTTCAGTTCGAACCCGAATTGCCCCCCAAGGTCACGCAAACCCATGCCCTCATTGAATGACATCCGGTCCACATTTCTGAACTATTTTGCAAGGCACGGTCACGAGGTGGTCGAAAGCTCTCCGCTTGTGCCGCGCAATGACCCGACCCTCATGTTCACCAATTCGGGCATGGTTCAGTTCAAGAACCTCTTCACCGGGGTTGAGCATCGCGATTACAAACGCGCCACGACTGCTCAGAAATGCGTGCGCGCCGGGGGCAAGCATAATGACCTCGACAATGTCGGCTATACCGCGCGCCATCACACTTTTTTCGAAATGCTGGGGAATTTTTCCTTCGGCGACTATTTCAAGGCCGATGCAATTCCCTTTGCCTGGGAGTTGATCACCAAGGAACTTGAGATCAACAAGGAAAGACTGCTGGTCACCGTCTATCACACCGATGACGAAGCCGTTGATATCTGGAGAAAAATTGGCGTTCCCGAGGGGCGTATCATCCGCATAGCCACAAATGACAATTTCTGGATGATGGGTCCGACCGGCCCCTGCGGGCCGTGTACCGAAATTTTCTATGATCATGGGGAGCAGTACTGGGGCGGCCCTCCGGGCTCACCGGAAGAAGACGGCGACCGTTTTGTCGAGATCTGGAACCTTGTTTTCATGCAGTTCGAGCAGTTCGAGGATGGCAGCCGCAAGGAACTTGCCGCGCAATCCATCGATACGGGCATGGGCATAGAACGTGTCGCGGCGCTGTTGCAGGGCACCAATGACAATTACGCCACCGACCTGATGCGCAGCCTCATCGAGGCCAGCGCCGATGCCACCTCGACCTATCCTGATGGTCCGGGCAAAATGCATCATCGCGTGATCGCCGATCACCTGCGCTCGACGTCGTTCTTGATGGCCGATGGGGTCATGCCATCCAATGACGGGCGCGGTTACGTGCTGCGCCGCATCATGCGCCGCGCCATGCGCCACGCCCATTTGCTGGGTGCCAAGGATCCCCTGATGTACAAGCTGGTGCCCGCGCTGATCAGCCAGATGGGGGCGGCTTATCCCGAGCTTGGCCGCGCCAGATCCCTCATAGAAGAGACGCTGAAGCTGGAAGAGACCCGCTTCAAGCAGACGCTGGACCGCGGCCTCAAGCTGCTGGATGATGAACTCTCTGCCTTGCCCGAGAAGGCCGATCTGCCCGGTGCGGCGGCGTTCAAGCTTTATGACACCTATGGGTTCCCGCTGGACCTGACCCAGGACGCGCTTCGCGAAAAGGGCCGCTCGGTCGACACGGACGGCTTTGACGCCGCCATGGCCGAACAGAAAGCCAAAGCCCGCGCTGCATGGTCAGGATCGGGTGAGGCGGCTGACGCCACCGTCTGGTTCGACGTGGCCGAAGAACACGGCACCACCGATTTCCTCGGCTATGATACGGAAACCGCAGAAGGTCAGATCGTTGCCATCATCAAAGGCGGCGCGCAATCGGAGTCGGCAGGCAAGGGCGAAAGTGTTCAGATTGCTCTGAACCAGACCCCGTTCTATGCCGAGTCCGGCGGCCAGCTCGGCGACAGCGGCGTGATCAAGACCGAGTCTGCGACCATCAAAGTGACAGATACTCGCAAAGCGGCCGGTGTTTTCATTCACATCGGCACCGTCGAATCCGGCACGGTGTCAAAGGGGCAGGCGGCTGTGCTCGAGGTTGATCATGCCCGCCGCAGCGCCATCCGGGCCAATCATTCGGCCACGCATCTGTTGCATGAAGCGCTGCGAGACGCGCTTGGCGATCATGTCGCGCAGCGCGGATCGCTGAACGCGGATGACCGTTTGCGCTTTGACTTCAACCATACCAAGCCTCTCTCGCCCGAAGAATTGCGGCAGGTCGAGACAGATGTGAACACCTATATCCGCCAGAACGCACCTGTTGTTACGCGCATCATGACTCCGGATGACGCGCGCGAGATCGGTGCGCAGGCTCTGTTCGGCGAAAAGTACGGTGACGAGGTTCGCGTTGTGTCCATGGGCCACCAGGTCGGTTCGGGCAAGGGCAATGACGGCCAGACCTATTCGATCGAACTCTGCGGTGGAACGCATGTGCGCCAAACCGGCGACATCGGTGTGTTTGTAACCCTTGGCGAGTCGGCCTCGAGCGCCGGTGTACGCCGCATCGAAGCACTGACCGGGGCGGCGGCTTTTGACTATCTCAGTCAGCAGGGTCGCCGTTTGTCCGACGCAGCCCTGACGCTCAAGGCGCAACCCGCCGAGGTGCCTGAACGCATCAAGGCGCTGCTCGACGAGCGCAAGGCTCTCAGCAATGAAGTGGCGCAATTGCGCCGGGAGCTGGCCATGTCAGGCGGCTCTAATTCGCAGTCAGATGTCAAGGAAATCAACGGCATAAAGATCATAGCTCAAGTGCTTTCGGGCGTTACGGGCAAGGATCTGCCGGCTTTGATTGATGAGCATAAATCCCGCATTGGCTCGGGTGCGGTCCTGTTGATCGCGGATGCAGGCGGCAAAGCCGCTGTGGCCGCTGGCGTAACGGGCGATTTGACAGAACGCGTGTCTGCTGTTGATCTGGTGCGTGCAGCTGTCGCTGAATTGGGTGGCAAAGGAGGCGGCGGTCGCCCTGATATGGCTCAGGGCGGCGGCGCGGATGCGTCACATGCGGATGCCGCGATCGCGGCCGCGGAAAAACTGTTGGAGGGCTGAAGGATGGGTGCGCTTTGGATTGCACATGTCACTGTCACGGATGAAGAGGCCTATGCAAAATATGCCGCACTTGCGACCGAAGCGATCGGAGCGCATGGCGGCGTTTTCATCGCGCGGGGCGGGCGGTTTGTTCAGCTTGAGGGGCAGGCGCGTCCGCGCAATGTCGTTGCACGCTTTCCGTCGGTTGAGGCTGCGCAAACATGCTACAATTCAGAGACATATCAACGCGCGCTCAGTCACGCGCGCGATGCGTCCGAGCGCGAACTCCTGATCGTGGAAACGACCGAGTAAATCACGCAAACGCAACGTTTACAAAACAAATGGGGGAGCCAGAGGCTCCCCCATTTGCATTTACAGAGTTTTCGAGCGCCGCTTGCGCTCGTGAGGATCCAGATAGCGCTTGCGCAGTCGGATCGCATTGGGCGTCACCTCAACCAACTCATCGTCGTTGATATAGGCAATCGCCTCTTCCAGAGACAGAGTGATGGGCGTGGTCAGCCGCACGGCTTCATCCGTGCCAGAGGCGCGCACGTTGGTCAGCTTCTTGCCCTTCAGGGGGTTCACTTCGAGATCATTCTCGCGGCTGTGTTCGCCAATGATCATGCCGGTGTAGATCTTTGCCTGTGCTCCGATGAACATCCGGCCACGATCCTCAAGGTTCCACAGCGCATAGGCGACCGCTTCGCCATTCTCCATCGAGATCAGCACACCTGCGCGCCGTCCCGGGATCGGGCCCTTATGTGGTGTCCAACCGTGAAAGACGCGGTTCAACACGCCGGTGCCGCGGGTATCGGTGAGAAACTCGCCGTGATACCCGATCAATCCGCGTGAGGGGACATGCGCGATGATGCGCGTCTTGCCTGCTCCGGCCGGCTTCATCTCGACCAGTTCACCCTTGCGCGCGCCGGTCAGTTTCTCGATCACCGCTCCGGAGTATTCGTCATCAACGTCGATGGTCGCTTCTTCCACCGGCTCGAGGGTCGTTGTGCCATCGTTGCGCAGGATGACCTGCGGACGAGAGATCGACAGCTCGAACCCCTCACGGCGCATGTTCTCGATCAGAACGCCCATCTGCAATTCGCCACGGCCGGACACTTCGAACGCTTCGCCACCAGGGGTGTCCGCGATCTTGATGGCGACGTTGGATTCCGCCTCTTTCATCAACCGTTCGCGGATCACACGCGATTGCACCTTTTTGCCGTCACGTCCGGCAAGGGGGGAATCGTTGATGCCGAAAGTCACGGTGATTGTCGGCGGATCAATCGGTTGCGCATCCAGCGCCGTATCAACAGCCAGAGCACAGATCGTGTCTGCCACGGTGGCTTTGGACATCCCGGCCAGCGATACGATATCGCCCGCTTCGCCCTCGTCGATGTCCTGCTGGCCAAGGCCGCGGAACGCCTGCACGCGGGTTACTCGGAACTGCTCGATCTTTTGACCAATGCGCGAAAGCGCCTGAACGGTCTGACCCACTTTGACTCGGCCGGATTCAACGCGACCCGTCAGGATACGGCCCACGAACGGATCGGACCCCAGCGTAGTTGCCAGCATGCGGAAATCCTCGCCCCGACGCGCGATCTGGCGCGGGGCGGGGACGTGATTGACAATCAACTGGAACAGCGCGGACAGATCCTTGCGCGGCCCATCCAGTTCGGCATCTGCCCAGCCCGAGCGACCCGAGGCATACATATGCGGGAAGTCCAGCTGGTCTTCGTTGGCTTCCAGGCTCGCAAAGAGATCAAAGCATTCATCCAGCGCGCGGTCAGGTTCTGCATCCGGTTTGTCGACCTTGTTGAGCACCACAATCGGTCGCAGCCCCAGCGCAAGCGCCTTGGATGTGACGAACTTTGTCTGCGGCATCGGCCCTTCGGCGGCGTCCACCAGCAGGACAACGCCGTCCACCATCGACAGGATCCGCTCGACCTCTCCGCCGAAATCGGCATGGCCGGGCGTGTCCACGATGTTGATCCGTGTCCCTTTCCATTCCACCGATGTCGCTTTGGCGAGAATGGTGATCCCGCGCTCGCGCTCAAGGTCGTTGGAATCCATCGCCCGCTCGGCCACGGCCTGATTTTCACGGAACGCGCCCGATTGCTTCAGCAGCTCATCAACGAGCGTGGTCTTTCCGTGGTCAACGTGAGCGATGATTGCGATGTTTCGCAGGTCCATGAATTCAGCCTTTGTGCGGGAGTTGTCGCGCGGATACATCGCTGCGCTGCAGAAGGCCAGCACTTTTCGCGGCTAATGCCCTGTGCTTTTGGAGAACAGGTGAATCGTCGCAATCCCCGCGATGATCAGCGCCATTCCGATGATCGCCGGCATGTCCAGCCGCTGACCAAACACCGCAAAGCCGATGATCGCGATCAGGACAATCCCCAGCCCCGACCAGAACGCGTAAACAATCCCCACGGGCATGTATTTCAGCGTCAGCCCCAGAAAAAAGAAGGCCAGCCCATAGCTGAGCACAGCCAGAAGCGTTGGCCCGACTTTGGAGAATTGCTGACTGGCCTGCAAAGCCGTGGTTCCCGTGGTTTCAAAAAACACCGCAATGATCAGGTAAACATAATGAAAAGGCATGCAGGCTCCGTCGGTCAAAGGGGCAGGACAGGATCGTCCTTGATCTCTTCCATAACAAAGCTGGCTGCGACATCCGAGAGAGGAACGCGCCGGATCAACTGCTGATAAAGAAGGTCATAGTCGGCCATATCCGCCACCCGCGCCCTGATCAGGTAATCCAGATCCCCGGTCATGCGATAGACGCTCAGGATTCCGGGGATTTCTTTGGTTGCTTTGGAAAATGCGCTCTGCCAGCCGGGATCATGGCTATGCGTGCGGATTTGGATGAACACCATCAGCCCCAGGCCAAGTCGCGCGGCATCAACTTCGGCGCGTCGGGCGCGGATGATGCCGGCTCCGTCCATGGCGCGGATCCGTCGCCAGACCGCGTTGCGTGACAGGCCCACCTCTTCGCCAATCGCTTCAAGGGGCGTATCCGCTGCGCGTTGCAGAACAGTCAGAATCCTGCGATCAAATGTGTCAACTGTCTCCATTTCCGGATCATATGTGAGAAATTATCCCAAGATAAGGTGATTTCGTCTGATCTTTGTGAAAATTTCTCATCCAGGCTGAGATATCCTGATGGAACTCAACAAGGAGATTGAAATGCTCAGACGTCTTTTCACCGATCATCCGCATTCCGTGGATGAAAGCTATGTCGAACATATGATCTTTGCCTTGAGCTTTGCGGGTCTACTGGCCCTGGCTGCCGGAGCGGCGCTGATCCATGCGCTGATACCGGGCCTGTGCAAAACAACGGCCAGCACGCTGATCCGCAAGATGTATGCGCGCATCGAACACCGCGGTGTTCCTGTCGGCACGCCTGCGGAGTAAATCTCGAAGGCCCGGTCACGCAGCCCGATCAGAGTGCAGGAGGCGCGCCGGTGCCGACGCTCTGGTCACGGGGTATCGGTGTCGCCGTCTTTCTTGGCCAACTCTCGGCGCACGTAGTCGCGCAGGAACCCGCGCGCACGGGTTTCGGCCTGTCTGACCCGTATGGACGACATGAACGCCTCTTCAGTGGGCGTGGAACTGGCACCAAGGACCTTGGCCACCTGAGCGATCAATTCGACATCGCCCAGTTCGTCCACCACTTTTAGAACGTCAATCGCCAGTTTGTCGCCGAGATCTTCTGCAAGTCCCATGCCGTGGCCCTTTGATTATCGCGTGTTTTCCGTCAGTCGCCGTTTCACATATTCGGACACATTGCCGATCATCGTGTCCATATGCGGCTCTTTGAAGAAATGGTCAGCGCCCTCGATCTCCTGATGGGTGATCGTGATGCCTTTTTGTTCGTGCAGCTTTTGCACCAGGGATTGCGTGTCCGCTGGCGGAGCCACGCGGTCGGCTGTCCCGTTGATCACCAGACCCGACGCCGGGCAGGGCGCGAGAAACGAAAAGTCATACATGTTCGCCGGGGGCGAGACGCTGATGAAACCCGTGATTTCCGGGCGGCGCATCAGCAGTTGCATCCCGATCCAGGCCCCAAAGGAAAAGCCCGCAACCCAGCAATGCTTGGAGTTGTTGTTCATGGATTGCAGATAGTCCAGCGCCGAAGCCGCATCCGACAGCTCGCCGATGCCCTGATCGTATTCGCCTTGACTGCGCCCCACGCCGCGGAAATTGAAACGCAGCACCGTGAAGCCCATGTTGTAGAAGGCATAGTGCAGGTTGTAGACCACCTTGTTGTTCATCGTCCCGCCAAACTGCGGGTGCGGATGCAGCACGATGGCTATGGGCGCGTCTTTTTCTTTCTGGGGGTGGTAGCGGCCTTCGAGCCGACCTTCGGGGCCGGGAAAAATCACCTCAGGCATATGTGGTCCTGTTCTTGTCGTTCGGGGCTGGCTCGGCCTGCGGGCGATTGTTGACAAAATCGCTGGGTCACTTTAGAGCCATTCTAAATGCATCGGGGCGCGCAGCACGCGCAGTCTTCGCCACATAGGCGCAGACAATGGAAACGTCAATGTTTTCGAGCAACTGCGCCTTCAAAGCAATCAGATCTGCCGGGGGGAGCGTGCGTGAAACTTTCGACAAAAGGCCGATATGCGATGGTGGCGCTGTGCGACATCGCCCTTCAACCTGCCGACACGCTGGTCACATTGAGTGATATCGCGAGCCGTCAGCAGATTTCGCTGCCTTATCTGGAACAACTGTTTGTCAAACTGCGCCGGGCCGAACTGGTCATGTCCGTACGCGGGCCCGGAGGCGGGTATCGCCTGTCGCGCCCGCCCTCCGAAATCAGAGTCGTCGATGTTCTGTCGGCTGTGGATGAAAACGTGGATGCGATGCACAAAGGCGCGGGCGTGTCCGGCGGATTGTCAGGCAGCCGCGCGCAATCGTTGACCAATCGTCTGTGGGAAGGTTTGAGCGCGCATGTCTATGTGTTCTTGCACCAGACCCGACTGTCGGACATCGTCAAGAATGATCTTGCTCCGTGCCCTGCGGTTCCTGGGCTTCTTTCTGTAGTGGATTCAGAATGATGCGAGGTGTTCTTGCATCCGGTGTCGGGCCAGCGAGGGGCGCTGCCCCTCGCGCTCCCCGCCGTATTTGCTGCAAGAAGAAGCAGCGGGTCGCCGCGTGAGGACCTATCTTGATTATAATGCCACGGCACCTTTGAGGCCTGAAGCGCGCGCTGCCATGATCGCGGCGATGGATGTGGTGGGAAATCCGTCTTCTGTCCATGCCGAAGGGCGTGCGGCGCTTGGAATTGTTCAAACGGCGCGCGCGCGGGTTGCAGCCGCTGTCGGTTGCCAGGAGGCTGAGGTGGTGTTCACATCCGGGGCAACCGAGGCGGCGGGTGTTCTGGATGGATTTGGCGATGTTCAGGTGGCTCCGACCGCGCATGACGCGCTTTGGGCCCATCATCGCCGATCAGAGAAGGGCGCGTCGATCTATGCGATGGGTGTGGCCAATTCCGAAACCGGGATCCTGTCTGATCTGCCAAAGCGGGACGAAGCCGGCTGGCATGCGCCTGAGGGAACGGCCGACTTTCTGATGCTGGATGTGACGCAGGCGCTGGGGCGAATCCCTTTCGCGTTTTCCTGGTCCGGGGCCGATCTGGCGGTGTGCTCGGCTCATAAACTGGGTGGACCAAAGGGTGTCGGGGCTTTGATCCTGCGCCGTGGGTTGGATGTGGAGCCCTTGTCGCTGGGGGGTGGCCAAGAGATGGGGCGGAGATCCGGAACGGAAAATGTTATTGGAATCGCAGGCTTCGGGGCAGCTGTTGAAGCGGCCATGCGGGATCTGGCAGAGGGCCAGTGGCAGCGGGTCGAGAAACTTAGAAATATTCTAGAAACAAGTCTTGAGGCTCGCGCAAACAAGACTATTTTTGTCGGGAAAGCAGAATCGCGTCTTCCCAACACCAGTTGCTTTATCACAGCAGGCTGGAAGGGTGAGACGCAGGTGATGCAGATGGACCTGGCCGGATTTGCGATCAGCGCAGGATCGGCCTGTTCCAGTGGCAAGGTGCGCGAAAGCCGCGTGTTGCGCGCAATGGGTTTTGATGCCTCGCAAGCGGCAAGTGCCGTGCGGGTGTCACTGGGGCCTGAGACGACCGAAGACGAGGTGCTGCGCTTTGTTCAAGCGTGGCTTGGCAAAGAAGAAAAATTTCGCGCCCGCTCGGCGGCATGAGCGCGGCCCGGCAATGTGGAGAGCCCGATGACAGTGTTAGACGAGACCCAGGTCAAGGAAGGTGTCGATCAGGAAACTGTTGATGCGGTACGCGAAGTCGGTGGGGCCTATAAATACGGTTGGTCCACGGATATCGAGATGGAGTATGCCCCCAAGGGCCTGACCCCCGATATCGTCAAGCTGATCTCGGAAAAGAATGAAGAGCCAGCGTGGATGACCGAATGGCGCCTGCAGGCCTATGAACGCTGGCTGCAAAAGGAAGAGCCGACCTGGGCCATGGTCGATTATCCCGAGATCGACTTCCAGGATCAGTTTTATTACGCCCGCCCCAAAAGCATGGAAGTGAAGCCCAAGTCGCTGGACGAGGTCGACCCCAAGCTGCTTGCGACCTACGAAAAGCTGGGCATCCCGCTGAAGGAGCAGTTGATCCTTGCCGGTGTCGAGGGAGCCGAGGACATGCCTGCTGAAGGGCGCAAAGTGGCCGTGGATGCGGTGTTTGATTCCGTATCCGTGGGCACAACCTTTCAGGCCGAACTGCGCAAGGCCGGTGTGATCTTCTGCTCGATCTCTGAGGCCATTCGCGAGCACCCGGAACTGGTGAAGAAGTACCTTGGTTCAGTCGTGCCGGTGTCGGACAACTTTTATGCGACGCTGAACTCGGCCGTGTTTTCGGACGGGTCGTTTGTCTATGTCCCTCCGGGCGTGCGCTGCCCGATGGAGTTGAGCACCTATTTCCGGATCAATGCCGAGAACACCGGTCAGTTCGAACGCACCCTGATTATTGCCGACAAGGGCTCATATGTGAGCTATCTTGAGGGCTGCACCGCGCCACAGCGCGACATCAGCCAGCTCCATGCTGCCGTGGTCGAGATCATCATCGAAGAAGATGCCGAGGTAAAATACTCGACTGTTCAGAACTGGTATCCCGGGGATGAGAACGGCAAGGGCGGCATCTATAACTTTGTGACCAAGCGCGCCGATTGCCGGGGTGATCGGGCCAAGGTGATGTGGACGCAGGTTGAAACCGGCTCGGCTGTGACCTGGAAGTATCCGTCATGCATCCTGCGGGGCGACAACAGCCAGGGTGAGTTCTATTCGATCGCGATTGCCAACAATTACCAGCAGGCCGACACCGGCACCAAGATGATCCATCTGGGAAAGAACACCAAAAGCCGGATCGTGTCCAAGGGCATCAGTGCGGGCCATGCGCAAAACACCTATCGCGGGCTGGTCTCGATGCATCCCAAGGCCAAGAACAGCCGCAATTACACGCAATGCGACAGCCTGCTGATCGGCGGGCAATGCGGCGCGCATACGGTGCCTTACATCGAGGTAAGGAACAATTCCTCGCGGGTCGAGCATGAGGCCACCACATCCAAGGTGGATGATGATCAGCTGTTTTATTGCCGCTCGCGCGGGATGGACGAGGAAGAAGCGGTGGCATTGGTTGTCAACGGGTTCTGCAAGGACGTGTTGCAGGCACTTCCGATGGAATTTGCCATGGAAGCGCAGCAGCTTGTCGCGATTTCTCTGGAAGGGTCGGTGGGCTGATGTTCAAGAGACCGGGGGTTCCGTTCTTCACCCGCGCAGGGTTGGCGCTGTTTCTGGCCGGTCTGATTGCTGGTGGTGGCATCATGTTCGTCATCATCGACTTTGAGTCGCTCTTTTTCGCTATCCAGACAGGCCTGATGGTGGGGCTTGCCCTGATGACGATCCGCTGGCGCATCGCCGAGGAAAAGGTGATCAAGGCGCGCAAAGAGCAGTCATGAAAGTGAAACATCGGTGAGTAAGTCACCGTAAGTGTCTGCGGGCCAGGACGCCCGCGTGAACACCGGCAGGAGAGGTGAAATGACGGCTGAAGCCCTGAATGCTCTGGCGCTGCAATCGGCGGGTCCGGCGATAGGAGCATTTATCGGCGTACTGCTGGGGCTTGGTTTTCGCAAACGTCGGCGGGGCGGCGGTGGCGGTTTGCTGGACCAGTCGATCGTCCTGACGGCGGGCGCGGCCGGGGGCGCGGCTCTGATCGTGACGATGATGATCAACGCCTTCATGGGGGGCGCGGGATGATCAAATGCATTGCGCGACTGCAGAAACGGCTGATGCTGGGCCGCCCGGACGCCAGTGTCGCATTGCAATTGATCCACACGCGGGTGCTGGACAAGCCCGTCATCTTTTGCGTCAACATGGAAAACGACCCGGTCCAACGTAATCATCGCCGCGGCGGGTTTTACGAGCAATCCGAACTGAAGGCACTCAGGTCCATTTTCCCCAAAGGTGGTACCTTCGTGGACATTGGCGCCAATGTCGGCAATCACACGCTGTTTGCCGCGATGTTCCTGGGCGCGGGCCGAGTGATCCCGTTTGAGCCGAACCCGCAGGCATTCGAATTGCTTGTGCAGAATGTGCTGGTGAACCGGTTGAGCGAGCGGGTTGATATCTCGAAACTGGGCGTGGGTTTGTCGGATGCGCATTCGGCGGGCTTTGCCATGCAGAAACGCGAGCGCAATCTGGGTGCGGCCAAGATGCTGGAAGGCCAAGGCAGCCTGGAAGTGTTCCGCGCCGATGATCTGCTGGCCGAAGAGACCCCTGATTTCATCAAGATCGATGTCGAGGGGATGGAAATGCGCGTGCTGGATGGTCTGTCGGGCCTTCTGGCGCGCTGCCGTCCGGTGATGATGGTCGAGGTCGACAATGAGGTTGAAGATCAGTTCATGAACTGGGTCGCCGAGGCAGGCTATGGCGTCGTTGCAACGCACGCCCGGTATCGGTTGAACAAGAACCACGTCATTGCCGATAAAGCGGATGTCGCCCGTTTGCAGGGCAAGCTGACAAAGACAGCGCTTGGCCCCAAGACAGAGGCGACTGCATGATCATCACCACAACCCCGTCGGTGGACGGGCATCGCATTGCTGAATATTGCGGAATCGTCGTTGGCGAGGCCATCCTGGGTGCCAACGTGATCCGCGATGTGTGCGCCGGGATCACCGACATTCTGGGGGGACGCTCGGGTGCCCATGAACAGGAGCTCGGCATGGCGCGCGCCACGGCCCTGGACGAGATGGAAGTCCGCGCGCGCGCTGTCATTGCTGGCGCAGCGCGGGGTGATCGAGACAGGCGATATGAAACATTATCTGGCTATGCATGAACGGCGCGCCGTGTTGTGACACATCAAGAGAGATAGCGAAAACTGCTGTGCCTCGGGCAGAGCGCGAGCAAATGAAGGAAAGAAAAATGCTGGAAATCAAGAACTTGCACGTCAAGCTTGAAGAAGAAGACAAGCAAATCCTGAAAGGGGTGAACCTGACGGTCGAAGCGGGCAAGGTGCATGCGATCATGGGGCCGAACGGATCGGGTAAATCGACGCTGTCTTATGTGCTTTCCGGGCGCGACGGCTATGAGGTGACGGACGGTTCAGCGACGCTTGAAGGCATTGACCTTCTTGACATGGAACCCGAAGAGCGTGCCGCGGCAGGCCTCTTCCTTGCATTCCAGTACCCGGTCGAGATCCCCGGCGTGGGCAACATGACATTTCTGCGCACAGCCGTGAATGCACAGCGCAAAGCGCGCGGCGAAGACGAGATGAGCGCTGCGGATTTCCTCAAACTGGTTCGGGCGCGCGCCAAGGATCTGAAGATCGACGCGGACATGCTCAAGCGCCCGGTCAATGTCGGCTTTTCCGGGGGCGAGAAAAAACGCAATGAAATCCTGCAGATGGCGATGCTGGAACCCAAGATGTGCATACTTGACGAGACCGACTCGGGCCTTGATGTGGATGCAATGAAACTGGTGGCCGAAGGCGTGAACGCCCTGCGTTCGGAAGGGCGTGGATTCCTGGTGATCACGCATTACCAGCGCCTGCTGGATCACATCAAACCGGATGTCGTGCATATCATGGCGGATGGCCGCATTGTGAAAACCGGCGGACCCGAATTGGCGTTGGAAGTCGAGAACAACGGCTATGCCGATATCCTGGCGGAGGTGGCCTGATGGCTGTTGCGCAACTCAAACAGGACGCAACCGAAGCGCGGCTGAGTGTTTTGCAGATGCCAGAGGGCGGCTGGTCAGAAGCCGCACGCGCCGATGCCTTGGCGCGGGTGCGCGCCATGGGCTTGCCGTCGCGGCGGGATGAGTATTGGAAATACACGCGCCCTGACACGCTGGTTGATGCCGTTGCCCCTTCGGCGGCGCTGTTTGATGCAGGCGAAGACCTGGTTTTCGGTGAGATCGATCGCCTCAAGATCGTCTTCGTGGATGGAGTCTTTGACGCTGAAGCCTCCGATGATCTAAGCCTTGACGGGATCGAGATCGAACGCCTTTCTGCCAGTGCAGGAAGCGATATCCATTGGGCCAAGGACGTTTACGGTGTGCTGGAAGCCAAGGGTCAGGATCCGGTCCAGCGCCCATTGGCTGCTCTGAACACGGCTTTTGCCACGGACGGTGTCCTGGTGCATGTGAAATCTACGCCAAGCAAACCGATCAGCCTGATCTACATTCATGCCGCGCAGAACTCGGATGCGATGCTGCACCATGTGATCAAGGTCGACAGCGGTGCCGAGGTGACGATCCTGGAAAACGGCCCCGCAGCGGCGCGGTTTAACAAATGCATGGAGATTGACTTGGCCGATAACGCCACGCTGCATCATGTACGCGCGCAAGGCCGGGATCATGAGCGTCGGGCGGCCACGCATATTTTCACCCGTCTGGCGACGCAATCCGTGTTCAAAAGCTTTACGCTGACAGCCAATGGCGTGCTCACGCGCAACGAGGTGGTGATCGACCTGACCGGCAATGACGCTGTGGCCCATGTGGCCGGTGCCTGTGTTGGCGATGGCGATTTTCACCATGATGACACCGTATTCATCACCCATGATGCCTTGAATTGCGAAAGCCGTCAGGTGTTCAAAAAGGTGCTGCGCAATGGGGCAACCGGCGTTTTTCAGGGAAAGATCCTGGTCAAGGCGGGCGCACAGAAGACCGATGGCTATCAGCTCAGTCAGTCTCTGTTGCTGGACGATGACAGCCAGTTTCTGGCAAAGCCCGAGCTTGAGATCTATGCGGATGATGTGATCTGCTCGCACGGCTCGACCTCTGGTGCGATTGATGATGATGCGATGTTCTATCTGCGCTCGCGCGGGGTACCCGAAGGCGAGGCAACCGATCTTCTGACGCTGGCCTTCCTTGCGGAAGCCGTGGACGAGATCGAGGACGAAGCCCTGGCAGAAGAGATCGTCAACCGACTGTCTGCCTGGCTGATCCGTCACCGCCGGACCTGAGGCAGAACATATGCCCGTCACCTCTGATATCACCGCCACTTATCGGGGGCCGGGGCGCGTCATGCGGCGGCTTTTGGCGATGGGTGCGCGCGAAGACCGGGCGCTGGCCTTTCTGATGGGGTTTTGCGTAATAGCCTTTATCGCGCAGCTTCCCCGCCTGTCGCGTGAAGCACATCTGCAAGGTCAGGACCTGTCGATGATGATGGCGGGGGCGCTTATGGGCTCGGTCTTCATTCTGCCGTTGGTGCTCTATCTGATTGCCGGGATCTCGCATCTTGTGCGCCGCGCTCTGGGGCGTGCCAGCACCGGATACAGTGCGCGTCTGGCCTTGTTCTGGTCGTTGCTGGCCAGCACGCCGATCTTGCTGCTTTATGGGCTGATCGGTGGGTTCTTGGGGCAGGGACCTGCCTTGCAATTGGTCGGTGTGATCTGGATCGTGATGTTTCTGTGGTTCTGGATTGCATCCCTGCGTGCAACCGGTGAGGGTGCGGAATGATCCAGATGCCCTCTCTCAAAGACCTTGCCTTGCTGTCTGTACAGAATCCGGCCGAGGCCGCGCGTCTGCTGATCTCGCTGCGGATCGATCGCAAAACCTTGTGGACGGGGCTGTTTCTGGTCGCTGTTCTCAACACGCTTCTGAATGGGCTGAACACTCTGCTTGTGCCGGGCCCATCGCCATTTCCGGGGCTGTTTGACGTACCGGCCGTGTACTTCTTCTTCATAAGCGGTGGTCTGGTTCTGACCGTGATCACGCTTTACTGGGTCGGCCGCAGCTTTGGCGGGCAGGCCAGCATGGAAGACGTGATCGTCGTGGTCGTCTGGCTTCAGTTCTTGCGGGTTCTTGTTCAAGCAGCGGCACTTCTGTTGCTGCTGACGATTCCGATGCTGTCGATCATTCTGGTTTTTGCCGCGGCGCTGGTGGGGCTTTGGATCCTGGTTCACTTTGTCGATCAGGCGCATCAGTTTCAGTCGCCGGTCAAGGCCGCAGGCGTTTTGATCGCGGCCTTCGTCGGTATGGTCGTCGGCCTGTCGATCTTGTTGTCACTGATCGGCGGTGTCGGCGCGATGGGAGTTTGAAATGTATGATGTGAACGCCATCCGTGCGGACTTTCCGATCCTGTCGCGGCAGGTGAACGGCAAGCCGCTGGTTTATCTTGATAATGGGGCATCAGCGCAAAAACCGCAGGTGGTGATCGATGCGATCACGCGGGCCTATTCCGAGGAATACGCCAATGTCCATCGCGGTTTGCACTATCTGTCAAATCTTGCGACCGAGAATTATGAAAGCGTGCGCGGTGTGATCGCGCGCTTTCTGGGCGTCGCGGATGAGGATGAGATTGTCCTGAATTCAGGCACCACCGAAGGCATCAACACCGTGGCATATGGCTGGGCCATGCCCCGGCTTGAGGCCGGCGATGAGATCGTTCTGTCGGTGATGGAGCATCATGCCAATATCGTGCCCTGGCATTTTCTGCGTGAGCGGCAGGGGGTGGTTCTGAAATGGGTGGACGTGGATTCGCGCGGCGATCTTGATCCGCAAAAAATGATTGATGCGATCGGGCCAAAGACGAAACTGGTGGCTGTCACGCATATGTCGAACGTGCTGGGCACGGTTGTCGATGTGAAGACAATCACCCGTGCCGCCCATGCCAAAGGCGTGCCGGTGCTGGTTGATGGCAGCCAGGCGGCTGTGCACATGCCGGTGGATGTTTCGGATATCGGTTGTGATTTTTATGCCATTACTGGCCACAAGCTGTACGGACCTTCCGGCTCCGGCGCGATCTATATGAAGCGTGAGCGCATGAATGAAATGCGCCCCTTCATCGGCGGCGGCGATATGATCAAGGAAGTGCACCGTGACCTTGTGATCTATAATGAACCGCCCATGATGTTCGAGGCCGGCACACCGGGGATCGTGCAAACCATCGGGCTGGGGGTGGCGCTGGAATACATGATGGCCGTTGGCATGGATCAGATCGCGGCCCATGAAAGGCTCTTGCGCGACTATACAAGCGCGCGTCTGGGCGGACTGAACTGGCTGCAGGTGCAGGGTACATCCGATACCAAGGGCGCAATCTTTTCCTTCACGCTGGATGGTGCCGCGCATGCGCATGATATCTCGACCATCCTGGACAAGAAGGGCGTGGCAGTGCGCGCCGGTCAGCATTGCGTGGGACCCTTGATGGAGCATCTGGGGCTGACCGCCACATGTCGTGCATCTTTTGGAATGTACAACACCACCGCCGAGGTGGATGTACTGGTCGAAGCCCTCGAGCTGGCACATGAGCTGTTTGCCTGAGTGATTTAGCGATTGCGGGCTTATTCGCGCAAAGCTATACCGCAAAACAGAAGGACCCTTAGCTCAGCTGGATAGAGCGCTGCCCTCCGAAGGCAGAGGCCAGAGGTTCGAATCCTCTAGGGTCCGCCATATTTTCAATGACTTAACAGATGTAACGCCGCACCCGTGTCCCTTGAGTGTCCAGAATAGCGGGTACAAGATCGGATCTCTCAGGCCCACTGGTGGTCAGGCCATATAGGGCAGTGGTGATTGGCAATTCATCGCTGGTTAAGGTAAACTGTAACTAGGGCGGCGCGGATCGATCTACTTTGCTGCGCTACGGCCAGACCTTGGTACGAAGACACCCGCCGTCCTATCCTCCCGGTTACTTGGAGCTACCGACACGCTTCGGCATGTGCGCGCAGCACTCCTCGAGCCACCCTATCCTCCGCGC
>NZ_JBASXK010000023.1:0-8167 GCF_049276915.1 Aestuariivita sp.
TTCATAGGGAGGGTTCTCAAAATAGCGTTCTCGCCATCGACCTTACTTTTACCGTATGAAGATACGGGATTTACTTGGTCAACTTCCCGATATGGCAGATAAGCTTTGCCATCAAATACATAATCAGTTGATGTATGAATGAGCCTTGCGCCACTATCTCTCGCAATTTCAGATAACCAGAAAACAGCAGTATTGTTAATAATATTCGCCGCTTTGTCATTCTTGTATCCATTCAATCGGGTTGGATACATCTTAGCACGCTGTCCGAATTTGCCGGACCACTTCACTTCCGGCGAAAGCATCATGTCGACGACCTGGCGCAGCAGCTGTCGCCGGCCACGGGCCGAGTAGAACCCGCCTGGAACCTGGCTCGTTTCCAGAAGAAAACGGCGGTAATCCTTATAGGCGCGCCCATCAGGTCTTGAAGCCCCGTTGAAGAACTCGCGCAGGGGCTGATCCGAGACGAATTCGGGTTTGTCATAGACCGCGCTGCCGAACACCTTGAGCGGGATCCCGCGCCACAAGACCTGCTGTGCGGCGGTCGAGTTTACGGTGACCGCGCTGCGCGCATCGGTCAAAAGCTGGGCCAATTTGCCGCCGCGCACATAATGAACACGATCTGAAATGCCGTGTTGGCGCGCAAGCCGGCGCAATTCGCGGCGCACGGGAACGCGGCCGTCCTCCAACGGATGGGCCTTGACCACCAGATGGTGGTGGCGCGGGGCCCCTTCTGCAAAGCCTTCGATGATTTCGGCCAGAAACTCGGTCATGGTTGAAAATGGTGAATGTTTCTGGAACGAACTGTCATGCTCGAGTTGCAGCAAGGCCAGATGATAGGGAAACCCGCTGAGCCGGATCCGCATGGTCGCGACGCGCCGCTCGATCGCATGAACGGGCATCAACAGCAAACGTTGCAGATAAAGCTGGAATTCCTTGGTGACGGGAAGTGACCGATGCGGGCGGAAATTGCGGTAATGGCCGTTTCGGAACATCACTAACCAATGATAGAGCGCGCCGTAAAACACATGCTGGCGCATATCGCCCCAATGCGCCGGGGGAAGGGGCGCTTCCATGTCCGACAGCGCAAGCGCCTCCTGCATCTCGGAGATGGACATGGTCATGAGGCGCGAATGACCATTGGTGCCACCGCGTTCATATGTGACCCAATAGGGGCGCATGTATCCTTCTTCGAAAACATGGATCATCAGCCCCCGGGCGCGCGCGGCCTCGACCGCCTGGGCATGAATGGGGCGCACATCGCCATATAGGACGATATCTGTCACGCCCTTTTCGTCCAAAAGCCCGGCGAAGGTTTCCGGCCAGTCTTCGACCGAGCCACGGAACGGAATATATGTTGAAGGCTGGAACCAGAATGCCCGGTCCCCGGCATTGAAGCCGACACGCCACACTTGGGCACCTGCAGCGCGCAGCATTTTGCCCAACTGGTGAAAGAAGGGGCCATGCGGGCCTTGCAGAAACAAGAAAACGCGGTTTGGTTGCGGTGCCTGGGTCATTGTCCTGTATGTGTGCCTGAATGGCATGGATAAACCCTTACGCCGCAAGATCGACGAAACTATGGCAATCGCAAGGCATTCCCGCAAGATCTAGGGTCTTGCCGCGGGTCGAATGCGCCTCTAGGTGAGGATAAGCGGCAACGAAAGAGGCATGACATGTTCACGGGGATTGTCACGGATATCGGAGAGATCCGCGCGCTGGAGCAAGCGGGCGATTTGCGCGCGCGCATTGGCACGGCCTATGACACCGCTGGCATTGATATCGGCGCGTCGATTGCCTCGGATGGTGTGTGTCTGACCGTGATTGCCCTGGGCCCAGACTGGTATGATGTTCAGATCAGTGCCGAGACGGTCTCGAAAACCAATCTGAGCAGTTGGAGCTTGGGGACGCGGGTGAACCTTGAGCGTGCGTTGCGCGTCGGGGATGAACTGGGCGGGCATATCGTGTCGGGCCATGTGGACGGTGTGGCCGAAGTGGTGTCGGTTGTGGATGAGGGCGACAGCACGCGCGTCAAATTGCGCGCGCCGGATGAGCTGGCCAAATTCATCGCGCCCAAAGGGTCTGTTGCGCTGAACGGGACCTCCCTGACAGTCAACGAAGTCGAGGGTGCGGTGTTCGGCATCAACTTTATTCCCCACACCAAAGAAGTGACGACCTGGGGAGACGTGGCCGTGGGCGACCGCGTCAATCTTGAGATCGACACGCTCGCGCGCTATGTCGCGCGGCTTGCGGATATGATGCAAGGTCAGCCTGGCGCGCCCTGACGGGCGCAGTGTTTTTGCCTCTGGGGGCCTTGCCCCCAGGTTTTGGGTATTTCCGACCAGAAAGACGCAGGATCAGCTGCCCCAGATGTCTGCGATCTTGTAGCCGGTCGGGAAGGGGTCCGAGGGATCTCGGCTGTAGTGGCTAAGCCCGTAGATCCAGGCCTGGCCTGAGAGCGTCGGGATGATGGCGTCATGGGGACCGATCCGGGTTTGCTCGACGATCCGGCCTGTGAAGGTGGTGCGCATTGGCCCCTGGTTGACGTAGTCCTCGCCCGTTTTGAGCAGACCTTTGGCATGCAGAACGGCCATCTTGGCGCAGGTGCCCGTGCCGCAGGGAGACCGGTCCAGCACGCCGGTCAGATCGCCGGGGCGCTTTGGGTCGAAGGGTCCGGTGGAGACGGTCACGGCACTTGTGCCATGCGCGTTGCGCGCTGAGGCCGGACCCGTCAATTGCGAGATCGTGGGGCCTGTGATGTCGGGCGTATCGGGATGGCTGACGGGATAGGCCTGCGCCGCGGCTTGGCGCATGGCTTCGCTGATGCGCACCATATCCGCGCCGTTCTCGGCGGAAATGGTCAAGCCGAACTGTGCGGCTTCGGCCAGAACGTAAAACATCCCGCCCCAGGCGATATCCACCCTGACCGTACCGTGACCCGGCACATCGAGCGGGACATCCAGATGCACCGCAAAGGCGGGCACATTGCGAAAGGTAACGCGGGTGACCTTGCCGTTGACGCAATCCGCACGCACGCGGATCAACCCTGCGGGTGCTTCCAGGGTGAGCTCTGTGACCGGTTCACGCATGGGCAGGATACCGGTTTCCAACAGAACCGTGACCGTACAGATCGTGTTGGAGCCTGACATCGGCGGGTATTCCGTCTGCTCCATGATGATGAAGCCCGCATCGGCTTCGGGATGACAGGGTGCGACAAGTGCGTTGCAGCACAGAGCCGGATGGCCCCGTGGCTCGCGCAGCATCATCAGGCGGATCTCGTCGAGGTTTTTCTCCATCCAACGCATCTTGGCATAGACCGTGTCACCGGGGATATGCGGCAGGCCGCCCGTGATCACGCGGCCCGGTTCGCCTTCTGCGTGGGCGTCGACGGCGGTGAGGATCTTGTCGCTGCGCATCCGGTTCTCCCTTTGCCATGATACTAGTTGTCCGGATGGGACCTGTCACGCGGGGCGGCGTTTGTGCGCCACGTTGCACTGGTCAAACTGCGGTGGGAGGTATATCTCGCCCATGAACGGCGAACTATAAGGCAGCTGCCCCATGAGCTTTGAAACCCCAGGCCCGGTCGAAACCGATTGGGCGGATGCGATTTCCCCCATTGAAGAGATCATCGACGACGCGCGCAACGGGCGGATGTTCATCCTGGTGGATCATGAAGATCGCGAGAATGAGGGGGACCTGGTGATCCCCGCGCAAATGGCCACACCCGAGGCAATCAATTTCATGGCGATGCATGGGCGCGGGCTGATCTGTCTGAGCCTGCCCGGCGAGCGTATCGACGCGCTGGGGCTTGAGCTGATGTCGACCAACAATTCCTCGCGTCATGAAACGGCATTCACGGTTTCGATCGAGGCGCGTGAGGGTGTGTCCACGGGGATCTCGGCCCATGATCGGGCACGCACAGTGGCGGTGGCGATTGATGCGTCCAAAGGTGCTGGCGATATCGCGACACCCGGTCACGTGTTTCCGCTACGCGCCAAGAATGGCGGCGTGCTTGTGCGCGCCGGGCATACCGAAGCTGCAGTGGATCTGTCGCGCCTGGCAGGTCTGAACCCGTCGGGTGTAATCTGTGAGATCATGAACGAAGATGGCAGCATGGCGCGCTTGCCCGATCTTGTGAGCTTTGCCCAGAAACATGGCCTCAAGATCGGCACGATCAGCGACCTGATCGCCTATCGCCGCCGCCACGACAATCTGGTGAGCCTCAAGAGCGAAGAGGTGGTGACGTCGGAATTCGGCGGAGAATGGACGCTGCGCATCTATCGAGACCAGACGCAGGGATCAGAGCATATCGCATTGATAAAAGGCGATCTTGCAGGGGATGAGCCGGTGCAGGTGCGCATGCATGCGATGGACCCGATGCTGGATGTTGTTGGGCTGGGCGCGTCCGGCCGGGCGTCGGAGTTCGGCCGCGCGATGCTCAAGGTGGCCGCCAAGGGGCGCGGGGTCGTGGTGCTGTTGCGCGATACGCGCATGACGCTGGAAACCGAAGAAGAACGCCACCCCACCAAGCTGAGGCAATATGGGCTGGGGGCACAGATCCTGTCGTCTCTGGGTCTGTCCAAGCTGATCCTGCTGACCGATAGCCCCAAGCCCAATGTTGTCGGGCTCGAGGCTTATGGTCTTGAGATCGTCGGCACCGCAACGATTTCGGAGGATTGAGCCATGGCCGGAACGGAAACCCATTACACCCTTGCACGCCCGCTGTTTGACAAGCCGGTCAAGCTGCTGATCGTCGTCGCGCCCTATTACAAGGATATCGCTGACAATCTGGTGGCCGGTGCCAAGGCCGAGATCGAAGCCGCGGGTGGAACCTGGGATCTGATAGAGGTGCCGGGGGCGCTGGAAGTCCCCACGGCGATTGCGATCTCGCATCGGCTGAGCAATTTCGATGGCTATGTTGCCCTTGGCTGTGTGATCCGGGGAGAGACCACCCATTACGACACGGTGTGTAACGACAGCTCACGTGCGATCCAGTTGCTTGGCCTTCAGGGCCTGTGCATTGGCAATGGTATTCTGACGGTTGAGAACCGCAGCCAGGCCGAGGTGCGCGCGGATGTACAGGGTCAGAACAAAGGAGGCGGGGCGGCAGCGGCTGCCTTGCATCTGATTGCGCTGGGCCGTAAGTGGGGCGACCAGGACAAGGACATCGGGTTCAAGCCGCAGGGCAGTTACCGGGTGGCTGACATTTTAGACGGATCATCTCAGGCATGAGCGACGCAGAGCCCGGATTGTCGGGCAACCAGAAACGAAAGATGCGTTCGGCATCAAGGCTTTATGCCGTTCAGGCGCTGTTTCAGATGGAGGCGATCGGCCAGTCTGCGACGCAGGTCGTGCCGGAGTTCCTCGATCATCGGTTCGGTGCCACCTATGGCGGCGACGAGATGGTTGACGGAGATGTGGACCTGTTTCGCGAGTTGGTCGAGAATGCCGTCAATAATCAGGCCAGAATCGACCAGATGACGGATCGCGCCCTGGTTTCAAAATGGCCGATTGCGCGGATTGATCCGACACTGCGGGGATTGTTTCGCGCCGCTGGTGCCGAGCTGGTTCAGGGCGACGCACCTCCCAAGGTTGTCATCAGCGAATTCGTGGATATCGCGCGCGCCTTCTTTCCCGAGGGACGCGAGCCGAAATTCGTGAATGCGGTGCTTGATCACATGGCGCGCGAGGCGCGGCCCGAGGCATTCTGAGCGGCGCATATCAGCCGGTTTTTCCGGGGCCTATGGACACAAGGCCGGGAACGGCTAGATTGATCCTCAGCGAGGATAAACAATGCCAAAGCTTATTCACATGTATATCCGCCATTCTCTCATAGGCTTCGGGATATCCGCTGTCTTTGTTGGAATGCTGTTGTATTTCAACGTACTGAACCTTTGGGGCATGCTGTTGCATGACAAGTCGGCGGGTCTTGTCGTCTTCATCCTGTGGTTCTTCCACGGCGCGCTTTTTGCCAGTGTGCAATTCGGATATGCGGTGATGAACCTGGCGGAAAAGCCGGAAAAGCCCGGTGGCGGGGGCGGTCTTCGCAGCCATGTGCTGGTCCCTGTCAAGGCGACAGCGCGGATCAAACGCTGATCCCTTTTTGGTATTGCTGTCTGAGGCAGGTGTGACGGGACCACCGCAACCGTATGGTTATGATTCCCGAGGACCTGTTTTTACAGGTGGGCGCCAGGTAATCAGGCCAGGGCCAGAACAGAGCCAGCTCCCTCGGATATGTTTAAGGCCACCGGAATGCAACCGTTTACGAGAAGTGCAGAACCCGCCACACGCCTAATTAGGGCATCGCGAAGCCGGTAACAAGAGGGATGAGCGCCGCACCCGCTTGGCTTTGTTCAGCACCGTCGGATTTGCTGCAACACGCCTGTCGCAACGTCAGTTTTGCGCGGATTTCGGCTGCCTCTTGATTTTTGTTCATGGATTGTTCACGTTTGGCCCATGTTGGTCAACTTGCAACCTGGACAGAAGATCGCCCGTGGCGTGGCGCGCCATCTGGGCAGCCTTGGCTTTGTCTCGGTCGAGGAATTCGTGCCTGCACGCGGTCTGAGGGTGGATGTGATGGGGCTTGGTCCCAAGGGTGAGCTTTGGGTGATCGAGTGTAAATCGTCCCGGGCTGACTTTCAGTCTGATGGCAAGTGGGAAGGGTATCTTGAGTGGTGCGATCGCTTTTTCTGGGCGGTGGATCAGGACTTCCCGACGGATCTGTTGCCACCGGGGACGGGGCTGATGATCGCGGATGCCTATGATGCCGAGATTATCCGCATGGCACCGGATGACAGGCTGGCACCGTCACGGCGCAAGGTGCTGATCCAGAAATTTGCAACGCATGCCGCGCGGCGTCTGCATGGGCTGCGTGATCCCGGTTTCGCTACGCTGGGGCTGTAAGGGCGCGTCAGGTCTTGACACTGCGGGCCACGCGCGCGGCGGCGCGGATCTCTTCGGCGATCTCATCGGCTTCTTCGGGGTCGAAATCCATGGGGATTTCCACGCCAGTGGCTTCGATGAAAAGGCGGACCATCCCGTTGTCTGTCGGGCCGATCTGCAGATTGGCTTCGATATCGCTTTGGCTGTTGATACCCATGGTCGCCTCGCAGTTGGTGAGAGCCGTGGTGCTAGCCTGACATGGGTTGAATGGCAAGCCGGTTTGAGATCAGACTTCCACATGGAGAATGTCATCTTGCGCCCGTTTCGATCCGACGACACCGATTGGCTTGTGATGCAGCATGGCACGCTTTATGCGCAGTTTGACGGGTTCGACGATACCTTTGGCCCGCTGGTGCGCCGGATAATCGACGAGTTCAACGCCGGCTACGATCCCGAGCGTGAACGCGGCTGGATCGCCGAGCAAGATGGGACGCGCTTGGGGAGTATCTTTTGCGTCCGCGCTGGTCCAACAACGGCCAAGCTGCGTCTTTTTCTGCTGATACCCCAGGCGCGGGGGCTTGGGTTGGGCAAGCGGTTGCTGGCGACTTGTGTGGAATTCGCGCGCGCCTCTGGCTATAGCCAGATGGAGCTATGGACTCATGAGAGCCATGAAGCCGCCTGCGCGCTCTATCGCGCAACGGGATGGCAGCTTGAGGCATCCAGACCTGTCCGTTCCTTCGGGGTCGATCTGGTGGAACAAAGCTGGCGCAGGCAACTTTAATCCGCTTGCAATCATGCGGGTGCTTGTCTAAATCGCCTCTCAGTGCCGCCTTAGCTCAGTTGGTTAGAGCGCTGGATTGTGGATCCAGAGGTCCCCCGTTCAAGCCGGGGAGGCGGTACCATCAAAACCCCAGTAAAATAAGGCTGAAACGCTATCAGAGGTTAAGAGGTCCGACGCGACGAGGATCCGCTATGGAACGATTTTGCAACTCGGGCTAAGGTGCAGGCAGGGACGGAAAGCAGATCTGCAATAGCCGCGCCACGGCCGGCCATAGGCACGAAGATGCTCTCCGTCCTATCCTCCCGGTTACTTGGAGCTACCGACACGCTTCGGCATGTGCGCGCAGCACTCCTCGAGCCACCCTATCCTCCGCGCTGTCTGGTAGGCACTAGGATCTGCCCGTTGCCACGCTGACCGCGATGGGTGCTGCGCTGCGCTCTCCTTAGCTGCCTCTATCGACCAGTTACGGCGCTGCGCGCGCAGCATATGGTGGCAACATTCCTTGAGCCA
>NZ_JBASXK010000024.1:0-34106 GCF_049276915.1 Aestuariivita sp.
ATCAACCGCGCAGCTTTACGGGCGAAGATGTGGTCGAGCTTCAATGCCACGGCAGCACCGCCATTATTGCGGCCGTCTTGTCAGAACTGTCCCGTCAGGAGGGGCTTCGCCTGGCCGAGCCGGGGGAGTTCACCCGGCGCGCGCTTGAGAACGGCCGCCTTGACCTGGCGCAGGTCGAAGGTCTTGCTGATCTGATCGACGCGGAAACCGAAGCGCAACGCAGACAGGCGCAGAGAACCTTTGCAGGCGCGCTGGGTGGTCTGGCGGAACGCTGGCGAACGGATCTGATCCGAGCCGCCGCATTGATAGAGGCAACCATAGATTTCGCGGATGAGGATGTTCCTACAGATGTTACGCCCGAGGTGAACAGCTTGCTGGCGCGTGTGGCGGACGAGCTGCAGCGGCAGACCTCGGGTATTGAAATGGCAGAACGCATCCGCAGCGGTTTCGAGGTTGCCATCGTTGGACCTCCGAATGTGGGGAAATCCACGCTTCTCAATCATCTGGCTGGGCGCGATGCGGCAATAACCTCGGAGTATGCCGGAACAACCCGGGACATTATCGAAGTGCGCATGGACCTGAGCGGCCTGCCTGTGACTTTGCTGGATACCGCCGGTCTGCGCGAGACCGAGGATGTTGTCGAAGGGATCGGCATCGATCTGGCCTTGCGACGCGCAAAACAAGCCGATCTGCGCGTTTTCCTGACAGAGGGCGATGGCCTTCCTCTTGAGCCCTTGCCAGAGGATATCGTCCTGCGCCCGAAGGCTGATCAGTCCGAGCAGAAGGAAAACGCGATCTCTGGCCTGACTGGTGAGGGCGTATCCGATCTGGTTGATCGCATTTCTGTGATTCTGAAAGCCCGCTCCCAATCTGCGGGCCTCGCCACCCGCGAGCGCCACAAGATTGCAATGGAACGGGCGTGCTCTGCCTTGATCGCGGGCCAGCAGATGATGTCCCTTGGCGCCGATCACTATGATATAGCAGCAGAAGAGATACGAACGGCGATTCGTGCTCTTGAATCTTTGGTGGGCCGTATCGACGTTGAAAACCTGCTGGATGAGATTTTCGCAAGCTTTTGCCTGGGTAAGTGAGGAGTGTTTCACGTGAAACATTTTGACGTCATTGTTATCGGAGGCGGACACGCCGGAGCCGAAGCGGCCCATGCCGCGGCCCGGATGGGTGCGTTGACGGCGATGATCACGCTGACCCGTGAGGGGATCGGCGTGATGTCCTGCAACCCGGCCATTGGCGGTCTGGGCAAAGGCCACCTGGTGCGCGAGATCGACGCGCTGGATGGCGTAATGGGTCGGGTGGCGGACAAGGCGGGTATCCAGTTCCGTCTGCTGAACCGGCGGAAGGGGCCCGCAGTCCAGGGCCCGCGCGCGCAAGCTGACCGCAAGATCTATCGCCAAACCATGCTGGCCGAGATCGAAGCGCGGGAAAACCTGCAGATCATCATCGGTGAGGCTGTTGATTTCGTGATGGAAGGCCCGCGAGTCGCCGGCGTTGTTCTGGGCGATGGCAGCGAGATCCATGCTGGTGCCGTTGTCTTGACCTCGGGAACGTTCCTTCGCGGGGTCATCCACATAGGGGACGTGGCCCGCCCCGGTGGCCGGATGGGCGACAAACCGTCCATCAAACTGGCGGAACGGATCGACTCCTTTGGCTTGCCTCTTGGGCGGCTGAAAACCGGCACGCCGCCTCGGCTGGATGGGCGTACGATCAATTGGGATGGGCTGGATATGCAGCCCGGTGATGATGAACCGACGCTGTTTTCCTTCATGTCGACAGCCGTTTCTGCTCCGCAGATCTCCTGCGGGATCACCCATACCAATGCGCGAACCCATGAGATTATCGAGGAAAACCTCAGTAAATCGGCGATGTACGGAGGTCATATCGAAGGTGTCGGCCCGCGTTATTGCCCCTCGATCGAAGACAAGATTGTCCGGTTTGCGGAAAAAACCTCGCATCAGATTTTCCTGGAGCCAGAGGGCGCGGATGACCACACGATTTATCCCAATGGGATCTCGACCTCACTGCCGCAGGATGTGCAGGAGGCCTATGTTCATTCCATTGTCGGGCTAGAGCGCGCGGTCATCCTTCAACCGGGTTATGCCATCGAATACGACTATGTCGATCCGCGCGCGCTGACGCTGCAGCTGGGTCTGAAGGATGTTCCAGGACTATATCTTGCGGGTCAGATCAACGGGACCACAGGATATGAGGAGGCAGCAGCGCAAGGACTGGTTGCCGGCCTGAATGCGGCGCTGGCGGTTCAGGGCAGGGAGGCGATCACGTTCAGCCGCTCGAACAGCTATATCGGCGTGATGATCGACGACCTGACCACCCGTGGCGTGACCGAGCCGTACCGAATGTTCACCTCGCGCGCAGAATTTCGGCTGTCCCTGCGGGCAGATAATGCAGACCAGCGGCTGACGCAGATTGGCGTTGATCTTGGTTGTGTGGGCGAGGCGCGCCGAAAATCCTTTGACGCCAAGATGGACAAACTGGGCGCTCTGCGTGATCGCCTGGGCGCGACGACCTATTCTCCGAAAGAGGCGCTGGCTGCGGGCATTCAGGTCAATCAGGATGGCACGCGTCGCACCGGGCTTGCCCTGCTGTCCTTTCCGGATGTCTCATTCGAGGATCTTTTGCCGCTGGACCCCGGTTTGGCAGAGTTCGACGATGCCACACGGCGGCAGATCGAACGGGATGCGCTCTATTCGAATTACATCGCGCGCCAGCAGAAAGACGTCGATTCCCTCAAGAAAGACGAGGCGCAACCGATTCCGCCCGAATTCGATTATCAGTCCATTGACAGCCTTTCGAACGAGCTGAAGACCAAACTTGATCGCGCAAGACCTGCCAACCTGCTTCAGGCCGCGCGTATTGACGGCATGACTCCCGCAGCGCTGGCGCTGATCCTTGGGCGGATCAAGCGGGACGCGCAAAAGAAAACCGCCTGATGAGAGGTGACATCCCGAATGTTTCACGTGAAACAGAGGAGCGTCTGCGCGCCTTCGCTGATCTTGTTCTCAAGTGGACCCCAAAGATCAACCTGATTTCCAGGAAGGATCAGTCGGACCTCTGGCGGCGACATATTCTTGATTCTGTTCAGGTCGCTCAATGCGGATACGCCTGCGATCATTGGGTGGACATCGGCACCGGGGGCGGCTTTCCCGGAGTGGTCGTTGCCGCCATGGCCAAGGAAACATGGCCACACACCCGGTTTACCTTCATTGAAAGCGATCAGCGCAAATCGGCCTTTCTGCGTACGGTAATCCGTGAGCTTGAACTGAACGCCAAGGTATTGTGTGACCGGATCGAATCTGCACCAGGGCAGGCCGCAGATATTCTGTCCGCCCGCGCATTAAGCGATCTGGCATCTTTGCTGGCCTTTGCCGACCGTCACCTTGATCCGGAAGGATATGCCTTGTTCCAAAAGGGCGAAAACTGGCAAAAAGAGCTTTTGGAGGCGCAGGAGGCTTGGACCTTCGACTGCGAAGCGATTACAAGTCAAACTCATGACGGTGCCGTCATCTTGAAGATCAAAGGAGTCTCGCGTGACTGACCTGTCCCGCCCTGTCGGACCGCGTATCATCGCTGTTGCCAACCAAAAGGGCGGCGTGGGAAAAACCACGACCACGATCAATCTTGCGGCTGCCCTGGCCGAACAGGACCGGCGCGTTCTGGTTGTCGATCTTGACCCACAGGGCAATGCCTCGACCGGATTGGGAATCGAGACCGCGCAGCGCATCGCAACAACTTATGAGCTTTTGGTGGATGACGCAGCTCTGGACGAGGTAATCCAGGACACATCTATCGAGAATCTGGCCATTATCCCCGCCACGGTCGATCTGAGCTCGGCTGACATCGAATTGATCGCCAATGAAAAGCGCAGCTTTCTCTTGCATGACGCATTGCGCCAGGTGGCGATGGATGCCTATGCGTTCGATTATATCCTGATTGATTGCCCGCCATCGCTGAACCTTTTGACGGTCAACGCGATGGTTGCCGCGCATTCCGTGCTTGTGCCGCTACAAAGCGAATTCTTCGCGCTTGAGGGGCTGTCGCAGCTTATGCTCACCATTCGTGAGGTGCGCCAGACCGCAAATCCGACGTTGCGGATCGAAGGTGTGGTTCTCACGATGTTCGACCGGCGCAACAACCTGTCTCAGCAGGTGGAACAGGATGCGCGGGACAATCTTGGAGATCTGGTCTTTGCCACGATCATCCCGCGCAATGTCCGCGTAAGCGAGGCACCGTCATTTGCGATGCCGGTGTTGTCCTATGATCCGACCTCGCAGGGGGCAAAGGCGTATCGCGCCTTGGCGCAAGAGGTGATGCGCAACCAGAAGAAACAGGCCGCTTGAGAGCAGAGGAGAGCTATATGACTGACAAAAAAGGTAAATCTCGTGGTCTGGGTCGCGGTCTGTCGGCTTTGATGGCCGATGTGCCCAATGAGGCGGCGCGCAGCTCCGCCGAGCCTGTGCGTGCGGCTGATCAATTCGTCCCGATCGAGAAAGTCACCCCGAACCCGGAACAGCCCCGCCAAAGCTTTGCCAAGGAGGCACTGGACGAACTGGCCGCATCGATCCGCGAAAAGGGGATCATTCAGCCCCTGATCGTGCGCGCCAAAGGAGCCGGTTACGAGATCGTGGCCGGTGAGCGCCGCTGGCGGGCCGCTCAGCAGGCCCAGCTGCACCAAGTGCCGGTGATCATCCGCGACTTTACAGATACCGAAGTTCTTGAAGTCGCGATCATCGAGAACATCCAGCGCGCAGACCTGAACCCGGTGGAAGAAGCCTCGGGCTATCGTCTGTTGATGGATCGGTTTGGCCATACGCAGGAAAAGCTGGCCGAGGCGATGGGCAAGAGCCGCAGCCATGTCGCCAACCTCATGCGCCTTCTGACGCTTCCGGTCGAGGTTCAGGACATGCTGCGCCAAAGCCTGCTGAGCGCAGGACATGCGCGCGCCCTCATCACCTCGGATGACCCGCTTGCGCTGGCGCAGATTGTTGTCAAGAAAGGCCTTTCGGTGCGCGAAACCGAAAAGCTTGCCAAGTCCGACTCTCAGCCGACCGCCAAGAAAACCAGGACCACGCGTCCAGAGGTCGAGAAAGATGCTGACACCAAGGCGCTCGAGGGCGATCTGTCAGCGATGCTGGCCATGAAGGTTCAGATTGATCACCCGGCAGGTCAGGAGGCCGGAGCGATCACGATCCGCTATGGCTCGCTTGAGGATCTGGACACGATCTGTCGTTTGCTCAGCAATCCCTAATCGCTGGCCAGTTCGGCAATAACCGAGTTCAGAACCATAAGCCCTTGATCTGTAACGGATAAACTCTGATTCCTTGCTGTCACCATGCCAAGATCGATCAGATGATCGATTGCGACCGGGTCAATCGCCGTGCCGGACAGGTTGCGGTATCTCTCCAGATCAATGCCATCGCGCAGGCGCAGCCCCATCAGCAGATATTCCTGGGCCTGTTCGTGGGGTGAAATCGGCATGCGCACCGATTCCGCACGACCCTGATCGACTGCCTGCAGCCAGGCCCCCGGTGCCCGCAGACATTCCGTGGCAAAGCGCTGCCCGTCCAGCGTGATCCGGCCATGCGCGCCGGGGCCGATCCCGGCATAATCTCCATACCGCCAATAGATCAGGTTGTGCCGGGATTCCGCGCCGGGCCTGGCGTGGTTCGAGACCTCATAGTTCAGCAATCCGGCATCTGTACACAGCGATTGCGTTACCGCGAACATATCCGCTGCAGTGTCATCATCCGGCAATCCGCGCAGCTTTCCGATCTTGTAGCGATCCCCGAAGGCGGTTCCGTCCTCGATGGTGAGCTGATAGAGAGAAAGATGATCAATCGCCATATTCAGAGCCTGTTTCAGCTCATTCTCCCAATCCGCGATGGTCTGATCCTGGCGGGCATAAATCAGATCAAAACTTACCCGATCAAAGCAATTGCGGGCGATATCAAAGGCGGCCATGGCCTCGCTCACCGAATGGATACGGCCCAACCTTTGCAGATCGCGGTCATTCAGCGCCTGTATCCCCATCGAGATCCGCGTCACCCCGGCATCGCGAAAGCCACGGAACTTTCCGGCCTCGACAGAACCCGGATTGGCCTCAAGAGTGATTTCAGGGTCATTTCCCATGGGCCAGAGCCGTTTGACGTGATCTAGGATCGCCGCAACGGTGTCCGGGGCCATCAGGCTGGGGGTGCCTCCGCCAAAGAAGATCGTGTTCAGCACGCGGTGGGGAAGCTCGCCGGCCACGCGATCCAGCTCATGAATATAGGCTCTGACCCAAGCTGATTGATCGATGTGGCGCACGACATGGCTGTTAAAGTCGCAATACGGGCATTTGGCTTGGCAGAACGGCCAATGGATATAAAGACCAAAGCCCCCGTTTTGCCAATCCTCAGCCAAAACAGCCTGAGACCAGTTTGGCGAAGGCATCCGCACGGTGGCTGATCTTGTTCTTTTCCCAGCGATCCATCTCGCCAAAGGTGATGTCATATCCGTCCGGCTGAAAGATCGGATCATATCCATGACCCTGGTTGCCGCGCATCGGCCAGACGATCTGACCGGCCATCACGCCGGGAAACACTTCGTCATGACCATCCGGCCAGGCCAGAACCAAGGTGCAGCAAAAACGCGCCTTGCGCGGGTGCGGCGCGCCCTTGGCCTCAAGCGCGTCGTGGGCGCGGGTCATGGCCATCACGAAATCCCGACCATTGGGCGTTTCCGCCCAATCGGCCGTATAGACACCCGGTGCACCGTCCAGACCGTCGATCTCGATCCCAGAATCATCGGACAGGGCAGGCAGCCCCGTGGCTTTGGCCGCAGCATGGGCCTTGATCCGGGCGTTGCCGACAAATGTGGTCTCGGTCTCTTCGGGTTCGGGCAGGTTCATCTCGGCGGCACCCACCACCGAGACTCCATATGGTTCAAGCAGATGGGCGATTTCGTCAAGCTTGCCCTGATTATGCGTCGCCACCAAAAGCCGGTCGCCCAAGAAAGCGCGTGTCATGCAGTTGCAGCCCTTTGCGCCGCAACCAGTTCTTCCACGCCCTTTTCAGCCAGATCCAGCATCTGGTTCATCTGATCGCGCGAATAAGAGGAGCCTTCGGCGCTCATCTGCACTTCGATCATGCGCTTGGAGCCGGTCATGATGAAATTGCCATCCACGCCGGCTTCGGAATCTTCGGGGTAATCCAGATCCAGAACGGGCTGACCGGCATAAATACCGCAGCTGACGGCGGCGACCGGGTCCAGCAGCGGGTCACTGATCACGTCTCCGGCCTTCATCAGCTTGTTCACCGCAAGGCGCAGCGCGATCCAGCCACCGGTGATCGATGCACAGCGCGTGCCGCCATCGGCTTGCAGAACATCGCAATCCACCGTGATCTGGCGTTCGCCAAGCGCTACGCGGTCCACGCCCGCCCGCAGCGAGCGTCCGATCAGGCGCTGAATTTCAACGGTGCGCCCGCCTTGTTTGCCGCTTGCGGCTTCACGGCGCATCCGCGTGTTGGTTGCGCGGGGCAGCATTCCGTATTCGGCGGTCACCCAACCAAGGCCGGACCCCTTGATAAAGGGTGGAACGCGGTCTTCAATTGTTGCTGTGCACAGCACATGGGTGTCGCCAATCTTGATCAGACAGGACCCTTCTGCATGTTTCGTGAAGCCTGTTTCGATTGAAACCGCGCGCATTTCACTTAAGTCTCTTCCTGAGGGTCGCATGGGAAATCCTTTTCTACCTGAGGTCGGGATACCGTCCCGCCCTCATATGATGCAAGCCCGATTGACCTTTGCTGCGGCTCGAATTTAATGGCACCCTGATGAGGGACATCAATGGCTGACGCTCCGTATCTGCTGCAAGAGATGAATGACCGCTCGCGCGAAGTCTTTCGCCGGGTGGTGGAATCCTATCTTGAAAACGGCGATCCCGTCGGATCACGCACCCTGACCCGCACCCTGAGCGAAAAGGTCAGCGCGGCGACGATCCGCAACGTGATGCAGGACCTGGAATATCTGGGCCTGTTGGACAGCCCCCATGTCAGCGCGGGGCGTATTCCGACGCAGATGGGTCTGCGCATGTTCGTCGATGGATTGCTTGAGGTCAGCGATCTGGATGAGGGCGATCGCGAGATGATCGACGCCACGGTTTCCAGCAATTCCAAGGATGTGGGCACTTTGCTGGATCGCGTCGGCTCGGCGCTTTCGGGTGTGACGCGCGGGGCCTCGGTGGTTCTGACGCCGAAACGCGAAGCCGCGCTGAAGCATATCGAGTTTGTCTCGCTTGCCCATGACCGGGCGCTGGTGGTTCTGGTCTTTACCGATGGGCATGTGGAGAATCGTCTGTTCACACCGCCGCCCGGACATACCCCGTCTTCGATGCGCGAAGCGGCCAATTTCCTGAACGCCCTGACTGACGGCAAGACCCTGACCGAATTGCGCAGTGTCATCCAGACCGAGATCTCGCGCAATCGCCGCGAGATTGATCAGTTGGCCCAGGCCATGGTCGAATCAGGTATGGCCATTTGGGACGGTGATACCATGGATGCCGAACGCCTGATCGTACGCGGGCGGTCCCATTTGCTGGACACCGAAGGTGCCGAAGACGAGCTGGAGCGCATTCGCACCCTGTTTGATGATCTTGAACGCAAGCGAGATATCGCTGATTTTCTTGAACTCACAGAAGATGGCGAAGGTGTGCGCATTTTTATTGGCTCAGAGAACAAACTTTTTTCACTTTCGGGTTCCTCTCTGGTGGTCTCTCCATATATGAACGCAGACCGTAAGATCATCGGAGCTGTGGGGGTGATCGGACCAACCCGCCTGAACTATGGGCGCATCGTTCCGATCGTGGACTACACCGCACAGCTGGTCGGCAAATTGATTTCCGACCGGAACTAGAGGTTTGAAAATGGCAGAGCCGAAAGAAGACGACTTTCTTGATGATATCAACGCCGCCGAGGCTGAAGCCCTGGCGGACGAGATCGCAGAGATCTCGGATGAAGAGATTGAGCTGGATACGCTGCGCGCCGAGCGGGATGACTATAAGGACAAGTTCATGCGCGCCCTGGCCGAGACGGAAAACGCGCGCAAACGCTCGGAAAAGGCGCGGCGCGAGGCCGAGCAATATGGCGGATCGAAACTGTCCCGCGACATGCTTCCGGTCTATGACAACCTCAAGCGCGCGCTGGATGCTGCGGGTGAGGGGGAGCGCGCCTCGGCCGCTGCCCTTATCGAGGGTGTCGAGCTGACCATGCGCGAATTGCTCAACGTGTTCAAAAGACATGGCATCACCGTGATTGCGCCGCAGGTCGGTGATCGGTTCGACCCGCAGCACCACGAAGCCATGTTCGAGGCCCCGCTGCCGGGCACAAAGGCCGGCGACATCATCCAGGTCTCGACCGAAGGCTTCATGTTGCACGACCGCCTGTTGCGGCCCGCGCAGGTCGGGGTGTCGTCCAATCCGGGCTGATGCTGCGCTGACGGTGCGGTCGGAGCCGGGTATTTGAGACCAGAAAGAAGCAGGGGGCGGTCAGGATCTGGCCGCCTCTTTCAGTTTATAGATCAGATCGAGCGCTTCCCTCGGGGTCAGCTCATCGGGATGGACCTGGGAGATCAGATCATCCAGGGGCGATGGTCTTGAGGGCGGGGGCGGGGGTTTTGCGGCAACCGAGAACAGCGGCAGATCGTCGATGATCGCCTTTTGTGTTCCGCCGCCCTCGCGTTCGCCTTTTTCCAGGGCATCCAGGACGACGCGGGCACGTTCGACCACGGATTTCGGCAGGCCGGCCAGTTGGGCGACCTGCACGCCATAGCTGCGATCGGCGGCACCCTTGTGCACCTCATGCAGGAAAATCACCTCGCCCTCCCATTCCTTGACCGCCACGGTGGCGTTATCGACGCCAGCGAGCTTGCCCGCCAGGGCGGTGAGTTCGTGGTAATGGGTGGCAAACAGGGCGCGGCAACGGTTCGCCTCGTGCAGATGTTCCAGCGAGGCCCAGGCGATGGAGAGACCGTCATAGGTTGCGGTGCCGCGCCCGATTTCATCGAGGATCACCAGCGCGCGGTCATCGGCCTGATTGAGAATGGCGGCGGTTTCCACCATCTCGACCATGAAGGTTGATCGCCCGCGCGCAAGATCGTCCGAGGCTCCGACCCGGCTGAAGATCTGGCTGACCATGCCGATATGGGCCGCCTCGGCGGGCACATAGCTGCCCATCTGGGCCAGAAGCGCGATCAGGGCGTTCTGGCGCAGGAAGGTTGATTTGCCGGCCATGTTCGGACCTGTGAGCAGCCAGACCGCCGCGCCGTCTTCGGCCGACAGGGTGCAGTCGTTAGCAATGAAGCTGGTACCGCCCTGTTTCTTCAGCGCCTGTTCGACCACCGGGTGGCGCCCGCCGGTGATGGCAAAGCCCCGCGATGTATCAACCTGTGGCAGGCACCAGTTCTCACCCCTCGCCAGATCGGCCAGAGAGCTTGCCAGATCGAATTCCGCCAGCGCTCGGGCGGTGGCGCTGACCCGCGCTGCCTGATCCAGAATTGCGCCGGAAAGCCCGTCATAGAGCCGCTTTTCGATATCCAGCGCCCGGCCTCCTGCGTTCAGGATCCGCGTCTCCATGTCCGAGAGCGGCACGGTGGTAAAGCGCACCTGGTTTGCGGTGGTCTGGCGGTGGATGAATGTGTCCGACAGGGGCGGTGACATCATCTTTTCGGCATGTGTTGCCGTGGTTTCGATGAAATAGCCCAGCACATTGTTATGCTTGATCTTGAGCGAGGGGATTCCGGTCTGGGTGGCATAGTCCTGCTGCATCTGCGCGATGACCGATCGGCCCTGGTCGCGCAGAGTGCGCGCCTCGTCGAGTTCATCGTCATAGCCTTGGGCGATGAAACCGCCATCGCGCGCCAAAAGCGGGGGTTCGGCCACCAGCGCCGCATCCAGCAGATCAATCAGCGCGCCATGCCCGCGCAGATCCGTGATGGCGCTGACCAGCAGATCGGGCAGGGCGAGGGGTGTCGCGTGGACGGCGATCTCGTCGGCCTGGGTCAGCCCGTTGCGGATCGCAGCGAGATCACGCGGGCCGCCGCGCCCAAGCGACAGGCGTGACAGGGCGCGATCCAGATCCGGAACCTTGCGCAACGCCGCGCGAATGTGATCGCACAGGGTGCTGTCCTCTACGAAAAAGCTGACGGCATCGAGGCGGTGTGACACCGTTGCCAGATCCCGCGAGGGGCTGGAGAGGCGTTGTTCAAGCAGGCGCGCGCCCCCGGATGTTGTCGTGCGATCCATGACCGCCAGGAGCGATCCCGCCCGCCCCCCAGACAGGGCATGGGTCAGTTCCAGGTTGCGCCGGGTGGCCGCATCGATCTGTACGACCCGCTCCTGCGCCTCGCGTTGCGGCGGTTGCAGCAGCGGGAGTTTGCCTTTCTGAGTGATGTCGAGGTAATCGACCAGGGCACCCATCGCGGAAACCTCGGCCCTTTCGAAGGGCGCGAAGGCATCCAGCGTACTGACCGAGAACAGATCACAGATGCGCTTTTGGGCATTCGTGCTGTCAAAGCTGGCGCGTCTCAGTGGGGTCATCGCAATCCCCAGATCCGAGGTCAGTTCCAGCAAATCGGATTCGGATGCTTCTGACACGATCAGCTCGGAGGGGGCCAGGCGTGCCAGTTCCGGTGAAAGCCGCGCGGGCGAGATCGGCATGACATGGAACGCGCCGGTCGAGATATCCGCCCAGGCCAGCGCGGCAGACCCGCGCACATCCATATAGGCCGCCAGGAAATTGTGCCTACGCGCTTCCAGCAAAGCGTCTTCGGTCAGCGTTCCGGGCGTGACCAGCCGGACGACACCGCGTTTGACCACGGATTTCGATCCGCGCTTCTTTGCCTCTGCCGGGCTTTCCAACTGTTCACAGACTGCAACGCGAAAGCCCTTGCGGATCAGCGTCAGCAGGTATCCTTCGGCGGCATGAACAGGAACGCCGCACATCGGGATGTCATCGCCGTCGTGTTTGCCGCGTTTGGTCAGCGCGATATCCAGCGCCTCGGCGGCGGCGACGGCATCGTCAAAGAACATCTCGTAGAAATCGCCCATGCGATAGAACAGGAGCGCATCGGGATGCGCCTCCTTGATCTCAAGATATTGCGCCATCATGGGCGTGATCGTGTTCAACGCCGAACCCCCCGGTTTCGCCTTGTGCGACCTTACAAATCACACCCACGGGGCGAAAGGCGAAAACGCAAGACCCGTTGAGGCGCTGCGCCGCCTGCGTTATGACTTCGCAGCCGCACAGGGAGAGCAAGAGATGGCCAATACCAAGATCACGTCCGAAGAGGCTTTGGCCTTTCATCTGGAGCCCTCACCCGGCAAGTTCGAGATCACCGCAACCGTGCCGATGACCACGCAGCGTGACCTGAGCCTGGCGTATTCGCCCGGCGTTGCCGTGCCCTGCGAGGCGATCGCGGCCAATCCCGAAACCGCCTATGATTATACCAACAAGGGTAACCTTGTGGCCGTGATCTCGAACGGGACGGCGGTGTTGGGTCTGGGCAATCTGGGCGCGCTGGGCTCCAAGCCGGTGATGGAGGGCAAGGCGGTTCTGTTCAAACGCTTTGCCGATGTGAACTCGATCGATATCGAGCTGGACACCGAAGACCCGGATGAGTTCTGCAAAGCGGTTCGGCTGATGGGCCCGACCTTTGGCGGCATCAATCTGGAAGACATCAAGGCACCGGAGTGTTTCATCATCGAACAGCGCCTCAAGGAAGAGATGGATATTCCCGTCTTTCACGATGATCAGCATGGCACGGCGGTGATCTGCGCGGCTGGCCTGATCAACGCGCTGCATCTGTCGGGCAAGAAGATCGAAGACGTCCGCATTGTGCTTAACGGAGCCGGTGCCGCAGGCATCGCCTGTCTCGAGCTGTTGAAATCCATGGGCGCGCGCCATCAGAACTGCATCATGTGTGACACCAAGGGCGTGATCTATCAGGGCCGGACCGAGGGCATGAACCAGTGGAAATCGGCCCATGCGGTCGAGACCCAGATGCGCTCTCTCGAAGAAGCGATGAAAGGGGCTGACGTGTTCCTGGGGGTTTCGGTCAAGGGGGCTGTCACGCAGGACATGGTCGCCTCGATGGCTGACAATCCGGTTATCTTTGCCATGGCAAATCCCGACCCTGAAATCACGCCAGAAGAGGCGCATGCGGTGCGTGTCGATGCCATCGTGGCCACCGGGCGCAGCGATTATCCCAATCAGGTGAATAACGTATTGGGCTTTCCCTACCTGTTCCGTGGAGCGCTGGACATCCATGCACGCGCCATCAATGACGAGATGAAGATCGCCTGTGCCCATGCCCTGGCTGCCCTGGCGCGCGAAGATGTGCCGGACGAGGTTGCCCTGGCCTATGGCAAAAGCCTTTCGTTCGGGCGCGACTACATCATCCCGACGCCGTTTGATCCGCGTCTGATCTGGCGCATTCCTCCGGCGGTGGCCAAGGCCGGGATGAACACGGGCGCGGCACGCCGCCCGATCATCGACATGGAGGCTTATGAGCTGAGCCTCAAGGCCCGGATGGACCCCACGGCAAGCATCCTGCGCGGTCTCAACTCGCGCGCGCGCGCTGCCCAGTCGCGGATGATCTTTGCCGAAGGCGATGACCCCCGTGTTCTGCGGGCCGCCGTGACCTATCAACGCTCGGGCCTTGGCAAGGCGCTGGTGGTCGGCCGGTCCGACGATGTCAAAGCCAAGCTGGAACAGGCAGGCATGGGTGACGCCGCCCGCGAGCTTGAGGTGGTGAACGCGGCCAATACCTCGCATCTGGAAACCTACAAGACATTCCTGTTCAACAGGCTCAGCCGCAAGGGCTTTGACCGTCAGGATATCCACCGCCTTGCCGCGCGTGACAGGCACGTTTTTGCCGCGCTGATGCTGGCGCATGGTCATGGGGACGGGCTGGTCACGGGTGCCACGCGCAAATCGGCGCATGCGCTTGAACGGATCAATCACGTGTTTGATGCCGACGCGGCGCATGGGGCGGCGGGGATCACCGCCTTGCTGCACAAGGGGCGGATCGTCCTGATCGCCGATACGCTGGTGCATGAATGGCCCGACAGCGAGGATCTGGCCAATATCGCCGAACGGGCGGCCGATGTCGCGCGACACATGGGGCTGGAACCGCGCGTGGCCTTCGTGAGCTTTTCGACATTCGGCTATCCGGTGTCCGAGCGTGCGGAAAAGATGCACCAGGCACCGCGCGTTCTGGAACGGCGCGGCGTCAGTTTCGAATTCGAAGGCGAAATGACCGTCGACGTGGCGCTGAATGCGCAGGCGCAGGCGCAGTATCCGTTCTGTCGTCTGTCCGGACCGGCGAATATCCTGGTCGTGCCTGCCCGGCATTCCGCCAGTATCTCGGTCAAGCTGATGCAGGAAATGGGTGGTGCCACGGTGATTGGCCCGATCCTGACCGGCGTCGACAAGCCCATTCAGATCGCCTCGACCCAATCCACGGCCAATGACATTCTCAACATGGCGATCCTGGCCAGTTGTGAGATCGGCTGATGACGATCTGGAACCTGGGTTCGATCAATCTGGACATGGTCTATGGCCTGCCCAGCCTGCCGCGTGCCGGTGAGACGGTGGCAGCCGACACCAGATCCGAGTTCCTGGGCGGCAAAGGGGCCAACATGTCCGTTGCCGCCGCCCGCGCCGGATCGCGTGTCTGCCATATCGGCGCTGTGGGCGTGGATGGGCGCTGGGCGCAGGAGAGGTTGCTGGAATATGGCGTCGATACCCGCCATATCGCGCAGGTCGACAAACCCACCGGCCATGCCATCGTCGCCGTCGAGGCGTCGGGCGAGAACCAGATCATCATCTTTTCCGGGGCAAATCGCGCCATTCCCCCGGACGTGATCGCCCAGGCTTTGTCCGAGGCGCAAACCGGTGACCTGCTGATCCTGCAAAATGAAACCAATGCCCAGGCCGATACCGCGCGTCTGGGTCATGAGATGGGCCTGACCGTCTGCTATGCCGCGGCACCCTTCGACGCCGGGTCCGTTCAGGCGGTGCTGCCCTACCTTGATCTTCTGATCCTGAATGCGGTCGAGGCCGGGCAACTTGAAACCGCGTTGGGCAAGCCGATCACCGACATGGCCGTGCGTGATATCATCGTCACGCTTGGCGCGGATGGCGCGCGGTGGATCAATGCCGAAACAGGCTCTGATCAGGCGTTTTCCGCCCGAAAGGTCACCGCTGTCGATACCACCGGGGCGGGCGATACCTTTACCGGTTACGTGCTGGCCGGGATGGATCGCGGCCTGCCCATGGCGCAGGCGATCTCGCAGGCGAACCTGGCGGCATCGATCATGGTGACGCGCCATGGCACGGCAGATGTCATTCCCGATCTGAAAGATCTTCAGGATCTGATGCTTTAGCTGCCCGCAAAGGGTGCCGCATTGCCCCACAACTGGCGCACGCGGTGATCGCGGCCACAGGCCTGACGGTAAAACTTGTATGCGCTGGCCTTGGTTTTCGGGCCCGCCCGGGTTATCACCAGACCACTGCTTTTATAGTAATCCTGATGATAGGCCTCGGCCTCGTAAAACGTGCCTGCGGACAGGATCGGTGTCACGATCGCCTGTCCAAGTTCGGCCTGCGCTTTTGCCAGCGCGGCCTGTGCAAGCGCCTTTTCTTCCGCGTTAGAGACGAAAATCGCGGTGCGATAGCTGTCGCCACGATCGCAGAACTGACCGCCTGCATCTGTCGGATCAACCGAGCGCAGAAAATCGTTCAACAGCGCCTCACGCGATACAACGTCGGGATCGAACTGGATCTGAACGGCTTCGTAATGGCCTGTATTGCCGGCAACCACCTGCTTGTAGCTGGGGTTTGACACCGATCCGCCGGTATAGCCCGAGACCACCTCTTTCACGCCCGGTACTTTTTCGAAATCGGCCTCGACACACCAGAAACATCCGCCCGCAACGGTCAGGGTTTCGGTCTGCGCTGCATGCGCCTCGGTGCCTTTCAGGGCAAAGCCCGCGACAATCAAAAGGGTCAGGGCCAGTGATTTGATACTGTCGATCGTTTTCATGGATCCACCTCCGGTACAGGTCCAGCTTGTCCCCGGATTCCGAGTCGCGCAATCACCTGACATCAGATGTCACGCGGTGGTGACCGGATTTTACCGCTTGGCACTTGTGTCATGCTTGCCTAGCGTCCCCGTCAAAAGGAGAGCGTCATGTCCGATCACGTCACCACCCATCAGGCCCAGGAAGATGCACGAAACGATACGATCCTGATTTATGTGAACGGTCGGATCGTGCCCAAGGCGCAGGCCACGGTCAGCGTCTATGACAGCGGTTTCATGTTGGGGGACGGCGTCTGGGAGGGGTTGCGCCTTTATGACGGGACATGGGCCTTTCTGGATGAACATATCGACCGGCTGTTCGAGGCCGCCAAGGCCATTGATCTGGATATCGGATTGGATCACCAGGGCGTGGTTTCCGCTTTGTTAGAGACACAAATCGCCAATCAGATGACCACAGATGCCCATGCCCGCCTGATGGTGACACGCGGGGTCAAGACCCGCCCGTTCCAGCATCCCGGCCTCAGCCGGTCCGGGCCCACGATGGTCATCATCATGGAGCATTCCAAGCCATCGATTCCCCGCCCGATCCGTCTGGCGACCGTGCCTCACCTGCGCGGCCTGCCGATGACACAGGACCCCAAGCTGAATTCACATTCCAAGCTGAACTGCATCCTGGCGTGTATCGCGGCTGAAAAAGCCGGTGCGGATGAGGGGTTGATGCTGGACGTGCATGGATTCGTGAACACCACGAATGCCTGTAACTTTTTCATCGTGCGCAAGGGTGAGATTTGGACCTCGACCGGGGATTACTGCATGAACGGGATCACGCGGCAAAAGGTGATCGACGTCTGCCGCGCCGATGGTATTCCGGTCTTCGAGCGCAATTACTCGCTTGTCGATACATACAGCGCCGAGGAAGCCTTCCTGACCGGCACGTTCGGCGCCCAGACTCCGGTTGGTGAAATCGACGGGCGTCAGATCGGAACCGGGCAGATGGGCCCGATGACGATGCGCATCCGCGAGCTCTACAAAGCCCTGGTCGAGGCCGATGCAGCGGGTTGAGGCGATGTACAAAACCAACGCCTTGCCCGGTTTCACATGTACAAAACGCACAAAATCGGGGTCACGCAGATGAAAATCGCCATGTGGTCGGGCCCGCGCAACATCTCGACCGCGATGATGTACGCCTTCGCCGCGCGCCCCGATTTCGCCGTCTGGGACGAGCCGTTCTATGCGCCCTATCTGGCTGCAAGCGGCAGCGATCACCCGATGCGAGATCAGATCATCGCCACGCACGAGGCCGATCCGATCGCCGTAGCGGCCCGGTGTTCGGGCGCTATCCCATTGGGAAAAAAGCATTTTTACATGAAGCACATGCCGCTTCACATGTTAGAAGGTTTCCCTTTGGACTGGGCGGCGGATTGCGTGAATGTGCACCTCATCCGCCATCCCGCGCGGGTCATCGCCAGCTATGCGGCCAAGCGCGAACAGCCCACCCTCGATGACATAGGGTTTCGCCAACAGCTTGAATTATATCTGAAATTCCCGGGTCCTGTGCTGGAAAGCACGGATATACGCCGTGATCCCAAAGCCATGCTGACTGCGCTGTGCAAGGCCATAGACCTGGACTGGGACCCCGCGATGCTGCACTGGCCCGCAGGCCCAAAACCCTTTGACGGAGTGTGGGCAACCCATTGGTACGGGGCTGTGCATCTCTCGACCGGATTTGCTGAGAAAGAGGGTGATTTGCCCTTGTTAGAGCCTGATATGGCACAGCTGGCCCAGCAGGCCCTGCCGTATTACGACGCGCTCAGAGCCTTCAAGCTTTAAGCAAATCCGCCAGCCTCATCGCCACCGCCGGATTGCCCGAGATCTTTATCTTGCCCATCATCACCGCCGTCATGGCGTTCAGTTTACCCGTCAGCAGCTTGACCAGGTTTTCCTCGGACAGGGTCAGGGTGCAATCGGTGTCGCGATCCACATCCGTCGCCGTCCCGTCCGCCAGAACAATCACACCGGCCTCGCCACAGTCGAACTTGAGGCTTCCCTCGAAGGGGCGGTTCTCAAGCCCGGCCTGCAGTTCGGGAAGAATCTCAGACAGCATGTTGGTTTGCCCTGTGGTCAGATGCGGTGCAAAGACGCAAAAGCGGCTCTAACATGGGTTATTTGACCCGCCGGTTGCGTGCTGCGATCAGTTTAAGACGCAGCGCGTTCAGCTGGATGAACCCGGCGGCGTCCTTCTGATCATAAGCCCCTGCATCGTCCTCGAAGGTCACATGGGCTTCGGAGTACAGGCTGTGATCGCTCCAGCGTCCGACGCACCGCGCACTGCCTTTGTACAGCTTCAAGCGCACCGTGCCGGTCACATGGCCCTGGCTGGCATCAATTGCCGCCTGCAGCATTTCGCGTTCAGGCGAGAACCAGAAACCGTTATAGATCAGTTCGGCATAGCGCGGCATCAGTTCGTCCTTGAGATGCGCGGCCCCGCGATCCAGCGTGATCGATTCGATTCCGCGATGCGCCTCCAGCAGCAGCGTGCCACCGGGCGTTTCGTAAATCCCGCGGGATTTCATGCCGACAAACCGCCCTTCGACAAGGTCAAGTCGCCCGCAGCCATGTTTGCCGCCCAGCTCATTCAGCTTGGTCAAAAGCATCGCCGGAGACAGCATTTCCCCATTGATAGAGACTGCATCGCCCTTTTCGAACCCGATCTCGACATACTCGGGTGTATCTGGCGCATCCTCTGGATGAACGGTGCGTTGATAGACATAATCCGGGGCCATTTCCGCGGGATCCTCCAGAACCTTGCCCTCGGACGAGGTGTGCAGAAGGTTCGCATCGACTGAAAACGGCGCTTCGCCGCGTTTGTCCTTTGCGATCGGAATCTGGTTTTTCTCAGCAAAATCAATCAACTTGCTGCGCGAGGTCAGATCCCACTCGCGCCAGGGTGCGATCACCTTGATATCGGGGTTCAAGGCATAGGCGCTCAGCTCGAACCGCACCTGATCATTGCCCTTGCCGGTTGCGCCATGTGCGACCGCATCCGCTCCGGTTTCGGCGGCGATCTCGACAAGGCGCTTGGAGATCAGTGGGCGCGCAATCGAGGTGCCCAGAAGATAAAGCCCCTCATAGACCGCATTGGCGCGGAACATCGGGAAGACGAAATCGCGCACGAACTCTTCGCGGACATCCTCGATATAGATGTTTTCAGCCGGAATCCCCAGCATCAGAGCCTTTTCACGCGCAGGCTCCAGCTCTTCGCCCTGGCCCAGATCGGCGGTGAAGGTCACCACTTCGCAGCCATATTCGGTCTGCAACCATTTCAGAATGATCGACGTGTCGAGACCGCCGGAATAGGCAAGGACAACTTTCTTGGGCGCGGACATTGGGGCTTTCCTTTTTGGCGAAGAACGGCTGGCTGTTACCGGGTTTTGTGGCCGTGAACAAGCCAGCCCGCGCTTGCTTTGGCTGTCGAGCTGCGCCACAGAAGGCGGATGAGTGATTTTCGTGACAGGGCCCGTGCGGCCACCGAAGAAATGCGTCGGGTGTTCGAGCCGACGCCCTTGCAGCTGAATGCGCATCTGTCTGAGCGCTATGGTGCCGACATCTGGCTCAAGCGCGAAGATCTGAGCCCGGTTCGTTCCTATAAACTGCGTGGCGCGTTCAATGCGATGCGCAAACTGCCCGATCAAAAGCTGTTTGTCTGCGCAAGTGCCGGCAATCACGCGCAGGGCGTGGCTTACATGTGCAAGCATTTCGGCGTGCATGGCGTGATCTTCATGCCGGTCACCACGCCTCAGCAAAAGATTCAAAAAACGCGGATGTTTGGCGGGGATCAGGTTCAGATCACGCTGATCGGCGATTATTTTGACGATACGCTGGCCTCTGCTCAGGCCTATGCTGCGGAACATGGCGGGTACTTCCTGTCGCCTTTTGACGACGCGGATGTGATCGAAGGCCAGGCCTCGGTCGCTGTCGAGATCGAGGAACAGCTGGGCCGCGCGCCCGATTTCATCGTTTTGCCGGTCGGCGGCGGCGGGATGTCATCAGGCGTGGCAAGCTATCTGGGGGATCGGACCTATCCGTTTTTTGTCGAGCCGAAAGGCGGGGCCTGCCTGCGTGCGGCCCTGGCAGCGGGTCATCCCGTGCAGTTGGATCATGTGGATACATTTGTCGATGGTGCTGCCGTTGGCCGGATCGGTGAGCTGACCTTTGAGCTTCTCAAGCATACGCCGATCCGCGACGCGCTGGTTCTGCCCGAGGACCGGATCTGCACAACGATCATCGAGATGCTGAATGTCGAAGGCATCGTTCTGGAACCGGCAGGCGCGCTGGCTGTCGAAGCCCTGAGCGACATTGCCCGGCAGGTGCGCGGCAAGACCGTGGTCTGTCTGACATCGGGCGGGAATTTCGATTTCGAACGCCTGCCCGAAGTGAAAGAGCGCGCCCAGCGTTACTCGGGCACAAAGAAGTACTTTATTCTGCGTTTGCCGCAGCGACCTGGGGCGCTGAAGGAATTCCTGAACATTCTGGGGCCCGATGATGACATCGCCCGGTTTGAGTATCTGAAGAAATCGGCGCGAAATTTCGGATCTGTTCTGATCGGGATCGAGACGACTCTGCCCGAGAATTTCGACCGTTTGTTCGCGCATCTGGATGACGCGGGGTTTACCTATACCGACATCACCAATGATGAGACGGTGGCGCAATTCGTTCTCTGAGGGAGGTGCTTGATGGACGTATCTGGCAAGACGGCAATCATTACTGGTGGAGCCAGCGGTATCGGTGAGGCGATCGCGCGTGCAATGGCTGCGGCTGGCGCAAATGTCGTGATCGCCGATCTGAACGGTGATGCGGCGATCGCGCTTGCGGCCGAGATTGGCGGCATCGGCATGGCCTGCAACGTCGTGCACGAGTCCGATATTCAGGCTGTGGTGGCCGCGGCGACGGAACGGTTCGGGCAGGTGGATATCTTTGTGTCCAATGCCGGCCTGGGTCGCGGAGAGCCGTCGCATGCCGCTTCGGCAAGCGACAAGGTCTGGCAGCTGAACTGGGATGTGCATGTGATGAGCCATGTCTACGCCGCGCGCGCCGTTTTGCCCTCAATGATCGAACGCGGTGACGGCTATCTGGTGAACATGGCCTCGGCGGCGGGTTTGCTGAACCAGATCGGTGACGCCGCTTACAGCGCGACGAAACATGCCGCTGTGAGTTTCGCGGAATCGCTGGCCATCGCTCATGGGGATGACGGCATAAAGGTATCGGTGATCTGTCCGCAATATGTGGCGACCCCACTGATCGGTCTGAGCGCCGAGGATGCGGCAGGCACGCCCGCCTTGCGCACGCCCGAACAGGTTGCCCAAACAGTGATGGAAGCGATTGCAGACGAGCGGTTCATGATCCTGCCGCATGAAGAGGTCGCGCAATTCGTCAATCTGCGGGCCGCCGACAGGGAGCGTTGGCTGAAGGGCATGCGCGGCTTGCGTGCCAAGGCGCTGCGTGACTTTGGTGCGCTGAAGCTGACCGAGTTCTACAAGCTGATGTGACCTGCCCCTCAGCCCTCCAGTTCTGTCGGAAGATCGGTCAGGAACTGCCGGCGCGAGCTTTCAAAGACGCCCACGATCTGTTGCAGATCGACCGCGACGCCGTCGCCTTGCGCCGCGCGTCGTTCCCCCGTCTGGCACAGCCCTGAAAGATCCATGAAACCAAGGTTGAGGGCCCCGTTTTTCAGCGCATGCAGGTCAAACTCAAGGTCTGCAACAACAGGCGCGTCACGCAATTTGTCGACAACTTCCTGAACTTCTTCAAGGAAGATGTCGACGATCTCGTCGAACTCCTCGTTTCCGATGTCATCGCGCAAGCTGCGCACACGGTCCCAGTTGATCATGATGGCATGTCTCCTCAGGGCAGCATGGCATTGGGGTTGTGAAGTTTTGGTAAAGGCGCGTGTTTGAAATACTCAAATGCCGTCTTTCATGAGCCCTTAACCCGGCTGATCAAGGATCCTGCCTGAGATCACGAATGGTAAAGGCAGGTAGCTGTGACAAGCAACTTTCAGACAGGTTCACTCAAGCTGGAGGGGCAGGACAGCGCGCCCTCGCTGCGACATGTTCTGGTCGTCGATGACAGCCGGCTTGAGCGTCGGATCATCGCCGCTTCCCTGCGCCGCTGGGGTTTTGACGTCCGGGAGGCTGAGGACGCCCAGAGCGCGCTGAACATGTGCCGTCATCAGCGCCCGGATCTCATTCTCAGTGACTGGGTCATGCCGGGCATGTCCGGGCCCGAGTTCTGTCAGGCCTTTCGGGACATGTCGGGTGAAAGATACGGGTATTTCATCTTGCTGACCTCGAAAAGCGAAGCGACCGAAGTGGCCCATGGTCTGAATGCGGGGGCCGATGATTTTCTGACAAAGCCGGTCAATCCCCACGAGCTGCGCGCCCGGATTTCCGCCGGAGATCGCATCATCCAGATGCAACGCGAACTGCGCGAGAAGAACCGGGTTATTTCGGACGCTTTGGCCCGGTTGCAGGATGTCTATGACAAGATCGACGCGGACCTGATCCAGGCACGCAAAATCCAGGAATCGCTGGTGCCGCTTCGCGATCAGAATTTCGGCCTGTCCCGGATCAGCCTGCTGCTTGAGCCCTGCGGCCATATCGGTGGCGATCTGGTGGGAATGTTCTCGCCCGATCCTGACTGGGTCGGATTTTACAGCATTGATGTCTCTGGTCACGGGATCACGTCGGCGATGATGACCGCGCGTTTGGGCAGCTATCTGTCCAGTATTCACCTTGAACAGAACGTCGCGGTTCAAAGGCACCCGGATGGGTCATATGCCCTGCGCGAACCCGTGGATGTGGCGTCGCATCTGAACGCGCGCCTGAATGCCGACACCGGTATCGAAGAGTATTTCACCCTGGCCTATGGAACAGCGGATCTGAGAACAGGCCTTGTGCGGCTTGTGCAGGCGGGCCACCCGCATCCCATGTTGCTGCGCCAGACCGGTGAGGTCGAATTCATCGGCGGCGGCGGCGTACCCGTCGGGTTGTTGCCCGATGTCAGGTTTGAGCAAATGGAGTTCCGCATGCAACCGGGCGATCGGTTGCTTTTGTATTCGGACGGCCTGACGGAATGTCAGGTGGATCAGGGTGAGATGCTGGAAGAGGCGGGCCTGGTCGACATGTTGCAGTCAAGCACCCACATCGCCGGTCGCGAGATGCTGGACGATGTCTTTTGGCGACTGACCGAACGGATGACACCTGAAACGGGAATGAGCGATGATGTTTCCGCGCTTTTGTTCGAATATCAGGGCCCCGACAGCAACCGCTGATACAGACCCGCAAAATGCCGGTCGCCGGGATTTCCAAGAAGATCAGCAGCGGTGCTTGGAGACGCCCAGATCACCTCGTGATCTTCTTCCAGAGGCGGCCCGATCTGGCGCGTTGGGCGCGCCAGATAGATATGGCAGATCTTTTCGGCCCAGAGATCGTATTCGGGCATGAACACGAACCGGCGGAACACTCCCAGCCGCCTTGGCGACGCGATACGCCAGCCGGTCTCTTCAAACACCTCTCGGTGCAGGGCCGAAACCGGGGTTTCGCCGGGATCAATCCCTCCGCCGGGAAGCTGGATATCAGGCTGCTCTTCCATCTGAACCGTCAGCAGAAGCTGCCCCTCGCGGGGCAAAATTGCATAGGCACCGGGGCGGGGTGTATAGATCCGCCCTGCCTCGGGTGGAGAGCCGAAACGTCTGATCATACCAGCTTGCCTCTTTTCACTCTGCTTGATGCTCTTATATAGGCGCGGTATGCCAAGTCACAGGCACCAAGGAAACCCCATGACCCGTGGATCTCAAATTGTGTGGGACGACACCGTCCTGCCCTTCCAGCTTGATGCGTCGGATATGCGCGGCCGCGTGGCCCGTCTGGACGGCGTTCTGAGCGGAATTCTGAAACAGCACGATTACCCGCCTGCCGTCGAGGCACTGGTGGCCGAGATGGCCGTGCTGACCGCCTTGATCGGCCAGGCAGTCAAGCTGCGCTGGAAACTGTCGCTGCAAGTGCAGTCCAAGGGTGCCGTGCGGATGATCGCCACCGATTACTATGCTCCGCAGGAAGAAGGCCAGTCGGCGCAGATTCGCGCCTATGCCAGCTATGACGAAGATCGCCTGACCGATGGCGCGCCCTTCGATCAGGTCGGCGATGGCTATTTTGCGATCATGATTGATCAGGGTCAGGACATGACGCCCTATCAGGGGATCACACCTTTGACCGGCGGTTCGCTGAGCAGCTGCGCCGAGGCGTATTTTGCCCAGTCCGAGCAGTTGCCGACACGGTTTTCGTTGTCTTTCGGCCTGTCGCAAGAACCCGGGAGCCACGCGCATTGGCGCGCCGGCGGGATCATGCTGCAGCATATGCCCAAGTCGTCTCCGTTCGTGGCCTCGGGTGAAGGATCCGGCGATATCCTGAACGCGTCCGATCTTGTGGATGGCGATGACGGAGAGAACTGGAACCGCGTGAACATCCTGCTTGATACGGTCGAGGAGATCGAGCTGATCGGTCCGAGCATACCTCCAACCGATCTTTTGATCCGACTGTTCAGCCAGGAACAGCCGCGTGTGTACGATGCGCAGGCGGTTCGCTTTGGCTGTACCTGTTCGGAAGATCGCGTGCGCCAGAGCCTGTCGATCTATTCGGCGCGCGACATCGAAAAGATGACAACGGACGAAGGCCGCGTGACGGCAGATTGTCAGTTCTGTGGAGCGCATTATGACCTTGACCCCAAGTCCCTGGGTTTCGAGGCCGAAGAGACATCGGGTGAGTGATCTTGAAACGCAGCTCAGGGCCGCGATTGCCCGACCCGGGGATGATTCCTCGGATTTCGATCTGAACCCGGACATGGCACTGCCGGCGGGGCGCCAATTGCGCCCGGCCGGGGTATTGATCGGCGTGACGACGTTTGGCGACGTACCACAGGTGGTTCTGACGAAACGATCTTCGGCCCTCAAGCATCATCCGGGACAAATCGCCTTTCCGGGCGGCAAACAGGATGACAGCGATGCGGATGTGGTCGCAGCGGCACTGCGCGAAGCCCGCGAAGAAATCGGGCTGCCCGACGGGTGTGCCCGCGTGATCGGGACTTTGCCGACACATGAGACGGTGACAAGCTTCGTGATCACGCCAGTTATCGCGCTGATTGATCAGCCGTTTCAGGTCAGGCCTGAACCCGGCGAGGTCGACGAGGTGTTTTTCACCCCGCTGACCCATCTGATGAACACGCGAAACTACCTGGTCGAATCCCGCCGCTGGCGCGGTCTGCGGCGCAAGTATTTCACCGTGCCCCACGGCCCCTATTACATTTGGGGTGCAACCGCGCGTATCCTGCGTGGGATGGCGGCACGGATGGATGGATGACTCGGCTTACTGCGAACTGGTTGGATCGCCCTGAAACACAGGCGGTATGTTCGGCTCTGACCAAATCGGGTGGGCTGGCGCTGTTTGTGGGCGGCTGTGTGCGTAACACCCTTCTGGGTGCCCCGGTCCGTGATATCGACATTGCCACGGATGTGACGCCGGATCAGGTGATTGCGCTGGTTGAGGCGGCCGGGCTGAAGGCCGTTCGCACCGGGATTGATCATGGCACGATCACGGTTGTTTCCGCTGGCCTGCCTCATGAGGTCACCACGTTTCGCCGCGATGTCGAAACCGATGGCCGCCGTGCGGTGGTCGCGTTTTCAAAAGATGTTGCCGAGGACGCGGCGCGGCGCGATTTCACGATGAATGCCCTGTACGCAACGCCCGAGGGAGAGGTGATGGATCCTTTGGGCGGCCTGCCTGACCTGCAGGCCCGGCGCGTTCGGTTCATCGGCCTGGCGCAGGATCGTATCCGCGAGGATCACCTGCGCTCGCTCAGGTTCTTTCGCTTTCACGCCTGGTATGGCGATGCCGCGGGCGGGATGGATCCTGATGCGCTCGCCGCGATTGCCGCACATCTGGAAGGGTTGCACAGCCTGTCTCGCGAGAGGGTCGGAGCCGAAATGATGAAGCTTCTTGGCGCGCCTGATCCGGCACCTTCAGTGGCCTCGATGCGCCAGATCGGCGTGTTGCAGGCGATCTTGCCCGGTGCCGATGACACGGCGCTTGGTCCTTTGGTGCATCTTTGCGACAGCCATGACGCTGTTCTCAGGCTAGCCGCGCTGGGTCGCGGTTTTGACGCGGCACTGCGACTGAGCAAAGCAGATGCACGCCGCGCCGCGGTTCTGCGCGCCGCCGCCGAAGAAGGGGACCCCGGTGCGCTGGGCTATCGCCTTGGGGAAAGCGAAGCCCGCGCCGCATTGACGCTTCGGGCGGCCTTGATGGGACAGCCTCTGGCCGATGCGGACCTGGACCTGGCGCGGACTGGAGCCAGGCAGACATTCCCGGTCTCATCAGGCGATCTGATGCCTGCGATATCAGGTCCCGCCCTTGGTGAAACACTCAGGTCACTTGAGGCGGCATGGATTGCATCCAATTTCACCCTGAGCCGCAGTGATTTGCTGGAACTGTCTGAACAGACCAAAAAGGGGTGACTTGCTGCGCATTCTGCCGTAGGACACCGCGACTGCATCTCGGAGGGACACTGCATGCATCACGGTATCTGGCTTATCTAGGCCCGGGTGCCCCGTGACATGTCGGGGGAGCCCTGGAGCTACCCTTGTCTGCATTTGTCTCTATCTATGCTCATCAGGAGCACCGTTATGTTTCGTTTCTTTGAAAATTTGATCGACCCTTATCAGGACTATGACGCCAAGGACGTGCCTGCCACGCGCCTGTGGCCTTTCATGCGCGACTATACGCAGCCCTTTGGTCGCCTGTTCTTTTTTACGGCGGTGCTGTCCATTCTTGTGGCGTCGATCGAGGTTGGCCTGATCTACTATATGGGCCGTGTCGTCGACCTGCTGGGCGGAGAGCCGGGTGAGGTCTGGGCAGCCCACGGCACCGAACTGATCGTGGTCGCCGTGTTCATTCTTTTGCTGCGCCCCGCGATCCAGGGTTTGGATGTGCTGCTGTTGAACAATGCGATCATGCCCAACCTTGGCACGATCTTTCGCTGGCGCGCGCATAAGCATGTGCTGCGTCAGTCAGTTGGCTGGTTCGAGAATGATTTTGCCGGACGCATAGCCAACCGGATCATGCAGACTCCGCCCGCCGCCGGTGAGGTGGTGTTTCAGGTGTTCGACGCCATCACCTTTTCCCTGGCCTATCTGATCGGTGCGGCGATCCTGCTGACAACCTCTGATCCCCGGTTGCTGTTGCCGCTTCTGGTTTGGTTTGTGCTTTATGGTCTGTTGGTGAAATGGACGATCAAACGCGTTGGGCCTGCCTCCAAGGCAGCATCTGATGCGCGCTCGACCGTCACCGGGCGCGTGGTGGACAGCTATACCAACATCCACTCGGTCAAGATGTTCGCGCATCACGACAATGAGCTGAACTATGCCAAGGAGGCCATCGAAAACACGCGGCGCACCTTTGCGGCCGAGATGCGCATCTACACGACAATGGACATGGCGCTGGTGGCTTTGAACGGACTGCTGATCGTTGGCGTTGTCGGTTGGGCGATTTACCTCTGGATGCAGGGCACCGCGTCGGTCGGTACTGTTGCTGCGGCCACCGCTCTGACGCTTCGGCTGAATGCGATGACCGGTTGGATCATGTGGGCCCTGACCACGTTCTTTCGTCAGCTTGGTGTCGTGGCCGAAGGCATGGAGACGATTGCCCAGCCTATCGATCTGGTTGACGACAAGGCGGCAAAGCCTCTTGCCCTCACAGAAGGCAAGATCGAGCTGCAGCAGTTAAGCCATCACTATGGGCGCGGTGCCGGTGGGTTGGACAAGATTGATCTGGTGATCAAACCGGGCGAGAAAATCGGCCTGATCGGACGTTCCGGGGCGGGCAAATCGACTTTGGTCAAACTGCTGCTTCGGTTCTATGACGCTGAAACCGGGCGTATCCTGATCGACGGTCAGGACATCACCAAGGTGACCCAGGACAGCCTGCGTCGGCAAATCGGGATGGTGCAGCAGGACAGTGCCCTGTTGCATCGTTCCGTCCGGGAGAACCTTCTTTATGGCCGCGACGACGCAACCGAAGAGATGATGATCGCCGCGGCCAAACAGGCCCAGGCGCATGATTTTATTCTTGAACTGCAAGATCCGCAGGGCAGGTCGGGCTATGACGCGCATGTGGGTGAGCGCGGCGTCAAACTGTCGGGCGGCCAGCGTCAGCGGGTTACGCTGGCGCGGGTGATCCTGAAAAACGCGCCGATCCTTTTGCTGGATGAAGCCACCAGTGCCTTGGACAGCGAGGTCGAGGCCGCGATTCAGGAAACGCTCTATGGCATGATGGAAGGCAAGACCGTGATTGCCATCGCGCACCGGTTGTCCACCATCGCCCATATGGACCGCATTCTGGTTCTGGATCGGGGCCATGTCGTTGAGGAAGGCAGCCATTCTGCGCTTTTGGCGCAAGGTGGCCTATATTCTCAGTTCTGGGCCCGCCAATCGGGTGGATTCCTGGATGTGGATGCCGCTGAATGAACCCAGGACGCTGGATAGACGCCTTTCGCCCCGCTGAGGGGCCACCGCCTCAGACGCTTGGGGCGTTCATGTCGTGGTGTTTGTCCGGTGCATGGCCTGTTTTGTGGCTGGCGGCGGCGGCCTCGGCGATTGCGGGCGCGCTGGAAGCAGGAACGGCCTATATCCTCGGTCTGGTTGTTGACACGGCAGTTGCCAGCGGGCCGGGTGGCTTTTTTGCACCTGCCAACACGGTGATGATCGTTGGTGCGGTTGTCTTCTTCATCGTGGCGCGGCCGTTGTTCTTTGGCCTTTCGGCGGCGATGAACTCGATTGCCGTGGGGCCGAATGTGAACCCTCTGGTCCTGTCGCGGCTGAACCGCTGGACGTTGGGCCAGTCCGTGACCTTTTTCGATGACGATTTCGCCGGGCGCATCGCGCAAAAGCAAATGCAGACAGCGCGTGCGGTGACGGATGTGGTCTCCGAGGTCATCAACGTTGTGGCCTTTGCGCTGGCCTCGCTGGTTGGTTCTTTGCTGCTGCTCAGCACGATTGACGGGCGGGTCACTGCGATCTTCCTGCTGTGGCTGATGGCCTATTTCGGCGCGATAAAGTGGTTCCTTCCACGTATCCGCAAACGCTCTGCCGCGCGGGCCGGGGCGCGGGCCATGGTGTCGGGGCAGGTGGTTGACACGATCACCAACATCAAGACGGTGAAGTTGTTTGCGCTGGCAGATCATGAAGACCGGGCCGCGCTGGGCGCGATGTCCGTGTTTCGTGAGAGGGCGCTGGAGTTTGGGTATCTGGCGGCCATTTTCCGGTTCTGCCTGATGACCCTTGCCGGTGTCCTGCCGGTTTTGTTGATCGGCGCGACCCTGGTGTTCTGGCAATCGGGACAGGCCACGACGGGCGATATCGTGGCGGCTGGTGCGGTGTCGATCCGCATTGCCCAGATGACCGGTTGGGTGAGTTTCACGTTGATGGCGATCTATTCCAACATCGGAGAGGTCGAGGATGGGATGCGCACGCTGACGCCGCGCACGCGCCTTCTGGATGCTGAAGATGCTGCCGATCTGGCTGTCACCAAGGGAGAGATCAGGTTTGATCATGTCTCGTTCGCTTACGGGCGACAGGCTAGCGGAGTGCAGGATGTCGACCTGACGATCAAGCCGGGTGAAAAGCTGGGGATCGTGGGGGCGTCGGGTGCCGGGAAATCGACGTTGGTTTCGCTGTTACTCAGGCTCTATCAGGCGGAAAAGGGCGATATCCGCATTGATGGCCAGTCGGTTGGTGCCGTGACGCAAGAAAGTTTGCGGCGCAACATCGGCATGGTCACGCAGGAGACAGCGATGTTCAATCGCTCGGCGCGGGAAAACATTCTTTATGGTCGCCCGGATGCGACCGAGGAAGAGGTGATTGCTGCTGCCAAAAGGGCCGAGGCGCATGAATTCATCCAGGATCTGGAAGACCACAAGGGGCGCAGAGGCTATGACGCGCATCTGGGCGAGCGCGGCGTAAAGCTGTCCGGCGGGCAACGCCAGCGGATCGCATTGGCCCGCGCCATCCTGAAGGATGCGCCCATTCTGGTTCTGGATGAGGCCACAAGCGCCCTGGACAGCGAGGTCGAGGCTTCGATCCAGACCGCTTTGGAGCGGGTGATGGAAGGCAAGACCGTTCTGGCGATCGCCCATCGTCTGTCCACATTGTCCGAGATGGACCGGATTTTCGTGATGGACCAGGGCCGGATCGTCGAAGAAGGGTCGCATGAGGCTCTGCTGGCGCGCGATGGGCTTTATGCACAGTATTGGAATCGTCAGTCCGGCGGGTTCATCCGCACCGAAGCCGCGGAATAGGCACTGGTTCCTTTCAGACCGGCGTGGCAAGAGAGGGGGATGGACAGCTTTACAATCAACCGATTAGGCCATCAGGGCGACGGCATTGCCGAAGGCCCGATCTTTGCCCCGCGCACCTTGCCGGGTGAAGTGGTCAGCGGCACGCTTGATGGACGCCACCTGAAAGATATCCGTATCGACAGCCCGTCGGAAAACCGGGTCAAACCCTTGTGTGCGCATTACAAAGCTTGTGGCGGCTGTGGCTTGCAGCATGCCTCGGATGAATTCGTGGCGGCTTTCAAAGTAGATGTCGTGCGGCAGGCCTTGGCGGCTCAGGGCATTTCGCCCGAGTTTCGCGAAATCCTGACGTCCCCACCGGGGTCGCGCCGGCGGGCAACTCTGGCCGCGCGGCGCACCAAGAAGGGCGTGCTGGTTGGATTTCATGCTCGTGCCTCGGACACGATCACCGAGATACCGGGCTGTGTGCTGGTGTCGCCTGATATTCTGAGCGCGCGTGACGCAATAGCGGCCCTGACCGAAGCGGGCAGTAGCCGCAAGGGTGCCTTGGCGGTCACGGTCACCGTGTCGGAGGGGGGGCTGGACCTTGCTGTGCGTGGCGGCAAACCTCTGGATGGTCCGCTGCAGATCCTGTTGGCGGGTATTGCCGAGCGGCATGATCTGGCGCGGCTGACCTGGGACGATGAGGTGGTGGTCACCCGTCGCACGCCAATACAACGCTTTGGTGCAGCGCAGGTTGCGCCGCCTCCGGGGGCGTTTTTGCAGGCCACGGTAGAAGGCGAAGCCGCCTTGCTGTCGGCGGTCATCGAAGCGACGCAGGGGGCACAGCATATTCTTGACCTTTTTGCCGGAAGCGGCACGTTTACCCTTCCTTTGGCTGAGAAGGCCGAGGTTCATGCCATCGAGGCGGATCGTGCCATGATCGAGGCGCTGGACAAAGGCTGGCGGCATGCGAGCGGTTTGAAGCGCGTCACGGCCCAAGCGCGCGATCTGTTCCGCAATCCCGTCATTGCGCAGGATCTGAAGCGCTTTGATGCTGTCGTCATTGATCCGCCCCGCGCGGGTGCCGAGGCGCAGACCCAGGAACTGGCCGCCTCGCAAATCCCGCAGATTGCTTTTGTTTCCTGCAACCCGGTGACCTTTGCGCGTGATGCAAGAATGCTGGTTGACGGCGGATATCGTCTAAATTGGGTGCAGGTGGTCGATCAGTTTCGATGGTCTGCCCATGTAGAGCTTGCAGCAAGCTTTACCTTGGCTCAGATGGTGCAGAATAGATCACGAGGAGTGGCCCAATCATGACTTTCCGCGAGAAACTGGCCCATTGGCTTGAGCAACCCCGCGTGGGAACGGCCATTGTCCTCGTCATCATCGTCAATGCGGTGACGTTGGGGATGGAAACATCCCCGATCCTGATGGATTTCGCAGGGCCGTTGATCAGCATTGTCGACCGCATCTGCCTGACGATCTTCGTGATCGAGATCATTCTGAAACTGATTGCTTATGGCGGCAGGTTCTTTCGCAGCGGCTGGAACCTGTTTGACTTCGTGATCGTCGGGATTGCGCTGGTTCCCGCGGCAGAGACTCTGTCTGTTCTGCGCGCCTTGCGGATTCTGCGTGTTCTGCGCGCTATCTCGGTTGCACCCAGCCTGCGCCGCGTGGTCGAAGGTTTTGTGACGGCCCTGCCCGGTATGGGGTCGGTCTTTCTGCTGATGGCGATCATCTTTTACATCGGCTCGGTCATGGCGACAAAGTTGTTCGGCGGCACCTTTCCCGATTGGTTCGGAACGCTGGGCCTGAGTGCCTATTCCCTGTTCCAGATCATGACTTTGGAATCTTGGTCCATGGGCATCGTGCGTCCCGTGATGGAAGTGTTCCCCTATGCCTGGGTGTTCTTTGTGCCGTTCATCATGGTTACCACATTTGCCGTCGTGAACCTGCTGGTCGGTCTGATCGTCAATTCGATGCAGGACGCGCATTCTCAGGAAAGCAATGCTGCGACTGACAGTTATCGCGATCAGGTTCTGTCGCGTCTGGAAGCGATCGAGCGCCAGATATCTCTGCAGAATGACAAAAAGTGATTTTGACTATTCAGCGACCCATAGTATGCATCCAGAAAAACATGTTTGTGGGCAGTGAATATGAAACGGCGGACTTTTGGGCTTATGGCAACATCGGCGCTTGCGCTGGTGATCACGGGCTGCACTCAGAGCAAGTTTCGATCATATAGCGGGCCAGAGGTCACGTCGATCGTCGTGCACAAGGCTCAGCGCAAGATGTACCTGCTGCATCATGAAAAGGTCCTGAAGTCCTATGACTTTGAACTGGGATTTGCGCCCGAGGGTGACAAACAGTTTGAAGGTGACGGGAAGACACCCGAGGGCACCTACCTGATCGACCGGCGTAATCCCAACAGCCAGTTCCATTTGTCTTTGGGCATCTCATATCCCAACGAAGAAGATATTGCCGAGGCGCGCGCGCTGGGCAAAAATCCTGGCGGAGACATCTTTATCCACGGCCAGCCCAACGCGCTGAAATCGCGGCGCGGTTCAAAAGGGGATGACTGGACCTGGGGCTGTATCGCGGTGATCAATCGCGATATGGAAGAAATCTATGCAATGGTCCGCAATGGCACGGTCATCACGATCCGGCCCTGAGATTGCTGCAGATCACAGACCGACCAGCGAACCCTGACCTGAGCCCATGACCATGGTCCACCAGATCTTGCCATTGGATTCCTGAAACCAGGCAAAACCCATGTCCCGCGCATCGCTGTCCATGATGACCGAACGACTGCCCTGATTTTCCATCCAGGCGGCCAACGACTCGAGCTCGGTTTCATAGGTTTCCGAGATCACTTCGCCCACCATTTCGCCGGAATAGCCCACACGGCGCACGCGGTCGATCGGAGAGCTTCCGTCCGAGCCAAAATGCCAGGGCCGGTTCTGCACCGACATGTCCCGTGAATGGGTTGCAGCGGCGGCATTGAGCTGACTGTTCAGTTTGACCGGCGTCAAACCAGACGCCTGGCGCAGTGCATTGACCGAATCAAGCATCCGAATCTGCATTCTGTCGGTGTCGCCGGGGCGGATCCGATAGACTTGCGGCAAGGGTTTGCCATCAGCGGCCAACTGCGTGCTGACATTGCTCGGAGCACTACAAGCCGAAAGACCCAGTACCGCAATCAAAAGCAGTGAAACCAAACGCACCATAATCAGACCTCTGCCAACTTCGGTGTTGCTGATACCCTGTCCGGCGTCGCCAGTCCAACCCACAAATCCGTTAAGTGCCATGTAGAGTCCCGTTTGCTGTTTGATTGAGGCTTTCGGGCCATATCATACGAAAAACAATGCCGAAAATGGAAATCCAGCAGGACAGAACATCCGATCGTGGGGTGACAGCACCGCCGCTGATCCACCAATCAGCCAGACCACGGTATCCGGGGCAAGGCCGAGCGTGTCGCGCCCGGGCGCGCGCGATCGCATGTCTTGCTTGGCATGTTCGCGCGATGCGTGTTGATCGAGTTGCGCGCGCCTCGCGGTGCTCGTCACCCTCTTTGGTTTGTGGCACCGTTACCGGCGACAGGATAACCTTTTGGA